>JARROU010000009.1:0-13550 GCA_037383585.1 Campylobacterales bacterium
CGCCTCGACCTTGCGCCGCCACGATCCGAAGTGCACCTCGTAGACGCTCACGGGGGCATCGTGCCGGTTGCGCTTCGCGCGTTCCTTCATCCATCCGGCATCGTTCCAGTGATAGGCATCCAGCTGCCAGATGCGTGAGGCGGATTTGGACGGTATTTCGCTGTAGAACGCATACGGGTCGGCTTTGTCGTGCACGATGCCGTGATAGTTCGAGACAATATGATATTTGTAGGTCAGTCCCGCCAGAGTGCCTTCGATAAAGCCCTCCCAGATGCCCGAACCGTCTTCGCGCAGTTTCAGCGGATGCGTCGTAGGATCATAGTCATTGAAATCCCCCCGCACGCTCACGGAGGCTGCATTGGGCGCCCAGACGGCAAAATAGACGCCCGTGACCCCGCCGCGCTCCATGACATGCGACCCCATCTTCTCGTACAGCTTCGTGTGCGTTCCCTCCCTGAAGAGGTAGATGTCCAGCTCGCTCAAACGCGTAACGTCGTAATGGATGGGATGTTTCATCTGTGCTCCTGTCATTGGTAACGGCTGCTGCGCCGTCCGCCGACGATGCGGCAGTAAAGATCGCTGTAGCCCCGGGCGGCCACCCCCCAGTCAAAACGCTGGTGCATGCCGTTGAGGCGCATCTGATCGATGGCCTCGGGGTCTTCATACCAGGTCTCGACCGCCCATTTCACCGTACCCGACAGCGCTTCGGACGTCGCAAAATCGAACTTGAAACCGGTACCGCTTCGGTGGTCGCTTTGGTAGTTGACGATCGTATCGTCCAGTCCGCCGGTGGCACGCACGATCGGCAGCGTTCCGTAGCGGAGGCTGTAGATCTGGTTCAGGCCGCACGGCTCGAACAATGAAGGCATCAAGAACAAGTCGCTGCCCGCCTCGATGCGGTGCGCCAGATCGTTGCGGTAGCCGATATAGCAGGCGAATTTGTCCGGGTATTTCGCGGCAACGTCTCCGAAGAAATGCTCCGCCCACTTTTCCCCGGTGCCCAGCAGCACGATCTGGATATCGAGTTCCATCAGGTTCCAGACGGCGCCGGCGAGCAGGCCGATGCCCTTTTGCTCCGCCAGGCGGCCGACCAGGCCGATCAGCGGCACGCCGTCGCGCTCGGGCAGGCCGAACTCGCGCTGAAGGTCCCGCTTGCAGACGGACTTGCCGGAGAGGTCATCGGTGTCATACTGTTGGGCGATAAACGAATCGACCGCCGGGCTCCACTCGTCGTAATCGACCCCGTTGAGGATCCCGTAGAGCTTGTGCGCGTTGGCATCGATCAGCCGCTCCAGTCCCCAGCCGAACTCCGGGGTTCGGATCTCGCGCGCGTACTTGCGGCTGACGGCATTGACCGCATCGGCATGGACAATGCCGCCTTTGAGCAGGTTGACGCCGCCGTACTCCTCGAGTTCATCCGGATTGAAATGTTCCCAGCCGATGCCGAGCAGGTCCATGGCCCCCTCAGGAAACTTCCCCTGGTGCTGGAGATTGTGGATCGTCAGCAGTGTCCCGGTGTTTTCAAAATCCGGGTCGAAGGCATACGTCGTATTGAGCAGCACGGGAATCGCTGCCGTGTGCCAGTCGTTGGCATGGATGACGTCGGGCCTGAAACGGAGCATCTTGGCCAGCTGGAAGACCGCTTTGGAAAAGAAGATGAAACGGGTATCGTTGTCGCCGTAGGCTTCGCCTCCCTCGTCGTAAAGACCGCTGCGGCCGAAAAACCCCTCGTGTTCGATAAAGTAGACGGGAACGTCGCTGCCGGGCAGTACCCCTTCAAAGACCGCCGCCCACGCTTCCCCCATGCTGCCCATCGGCACGCCGAGCGAACCGTCCAGCTTTCTGAGCTTGTAGCGGGTCTTGTCCACGCTGTAGTAGCGCGGCATCACGACGCGCACGTCATGCCCCATCGCGCGCAGGGCTTTCGGCAGGGCCCCGGCGACGTCGGCCAGGCCGCCGCTCTTGGCAAAGGGAACGGCTTCGGACGCCGCCAGCAGGATATTGAATTTTGTCATCTGGTGCCTCTTTTTTGGGGTGTTCGGACGGCAGTGATCGTTATATGGTTGTTCATTCTAGCGCGCCCTTGCTGATTTTCCGGTACAGTGCCGCATAGGCGGCGGCGCTTGTTTCCCACGAAACATCCGCCTGCATATTGTGTGAGGCGATGCCGCGGTATTTCGCCGGATCGCCGAAGAGCGCCAGGGCCTCTGCAAACGCCGACATTACCGCTTCGCATGTTGCCGTTTCAAAACCGATGCCGCATCCGGAAGTCTCCGCAGTTCCGCACTCGCCGTACGAAGAGACGGTGTCGGCGAGCCCGCCGACACGATGCACGATCGGCACGGGATCGCTTCGAGCCGGTCGTGATACTGCGCCTCCCCTTCACCGAGCACGGCGATGTTGCATTCGCATTCCGCCATCTTCGGCAGCGCTTCGATCAGCAGGTCCATCCCTTTTTGCCAGGTAAAACGCCCGATAAAGATAAACAGCGGCTTTTCCGCCCCCCGGAGCCCCGCCGTGTCCAGAAAGACTTCCTTGTTATGCCGCTTCCCCTGCGGCGACGCATACGTCCGCACCAGCGCGGTGTCCGATGTCGGGGAAAAATGCTCCGTATCGATGCCGTTGACGATGCCCTGCAGCTTTGCTCGGTGCCGGTGCAGATACCCTTCCAGTCCGCACCCGAACTGCGCCGTCAGGATCTCTTGCGCATAGGTGGGACTGACCGTCGTCACCGCGTCCGCAAATCCGATCCCTGCTTTCATCAGGTTGACTTTGTCGTAATACTCGACCCCTTCGAGCGTAAAATGGCGACGGCCGATCCCGAGCAATGCGCGGTTCTCCTTGCCGAACACTCCCTGGTAGGCCAGGTTGTGGATCGTATAGACCGTTCCGGCCGTCGCCCTTTCGTCCTCGGCGATCAGCAGCGCAGCCAGTGCCGTCTGCCAGTCGTTGAGATGCACGATATCGCTGCGCATCTGACGGGCAAGCCGGACAATAGCATGGCTGAAGAGGCCGAAACGCAGCGCATTGTCTTCATAGCCCTCTCCCGGGGGACCGTAAAGGTACTCCCTTTCGCACAGCAGCGGCGCATAGACGAACCGGTAGTCGCACCCCTCATACGTGCATTCGTAAAGGCTCACGCGGTAGACTTCCCCGCCCAGCGACACGTCAAAAGCTTCTCCGGCATCCGTGATCCCGAATGCCTCCCGGTCGATCGCGCGGTACAGCGGCATGACGACGGTCATGTCAAACGTTTCACAAAGCGCCCTGGGCAGACTGTATCCGACGTCGGCAAGCCCGCCGGTTTTGGCGAACGGATAGACCTCGCTGGCCGCGAACAGGACCCGACCCCTAGGCATCGGCATCTCCCCGGAGCAGTCTCGCCGCTTTTTCCGGCGTGACGGGGTTGATCACGGTCTGGGTCGAGAGCTCGAATCCGCCGTGCCGGTAGATCCGCGGCATGATGCGGATCATGAACGGCAGCAGATCGTCCGCGCGCCCCGGAAGTCCCATCCCTTTCTCGTCGTGCAGCGGCGGCGTCGCCACTTCCAGGTTGAAGGCAAACGGCCCGAGCTCCCGTTGGAGGCGCGAGAGCGTTCGAAGCAGCAGCGGTGCCAGCGCTTCAAAATGGTGCATTTCAAGCGTGTCGATCTGGCCCCGGTGCGATTCCGCCGCGACGATGATCTCGAACGGATAGGCGCTGGCATAGGGGCAGAAGACCGTAAAGCCGCCCTCCGAGGCGACGATGCGTTCGCCGGCGACTTTTTCTTGTTCGATCAGCTCTGCGAGCAGGGCATGCCCGTGCTCGTCGTAATGACGCGCGGCGCGTGCGAAGTAATCGCGCTGCGCATTGGGAACGACAGGGAGGCCGATCAGCTGCGTATGCGAATGCGGCTGGGTCGCCCCCGCTTCCACACCCTCGTTTTTGAACAGAGAGATGTAGCCGATGCGGCGGTCGCGCCGCAGGTCCGCCACTCTGGCTTTAAGCGTTTGAAGCCAGGTGACGGCCTCCGCGTCACTCCACTGGGCCATGGACGTGCGGTGCTCGGGCGTATCGATAATGACCTCGTGCGCGCCGAACCCCGCATGACACTCGAACAGGCCGTAATGGTGCTCATGCGGTGTTTCGATCTGGACCGCCTTGTAGAGGTTGGGTACGACGCGCGTTTTCCAGCCCGCTTCGTCGGGGAACCCTTCTTCTTCCCGGATCGCGAAAATCTCCGGCGGCGTCAGCGCTTCGTTGCCTTCGCAGAAGGGGCATTTTTTTACGTGCCGTGACGGTTTGACACTCCTGGCCGGAATGCAGTCGGGTCGGTGGAGCCGCTCGGGCGCGATAATCACATGACAGTCATGCAGCCGGTCGTAACGGATCTCCGACATTATGCCTCCTCGCTTTTCTTTTGATAGCGCATTGTACTCCTTTTCTAGACGAACCAGTGATCCGCATACACTTCCGCCATATCGATATAAAGGGCGCCGGACCCCGGAAGCGTCTGGACGATCCGGTCGTCGCAGGCGATCTCAAAACGCAGATGAAACGCATCGAGCGGCGCAAAACAATCGCGCGACAGGGCCAGCTCCATGCGTTCATCGAGCGCAAACGCCATCGCCTTGCCGCTCACGTGTCTGTCCGTCGGGAATTCGATCCGCTTTCCGGTCTCTTCGATTGTCACCAAAAGGCGTGTTTTGGGGCGCATCAATTCGGCCATGTCCCCTTCGAACGCCAGGTAGACCGTCGTGTCGTCGTGACCGTACCGGATCTTCTCGACCGGCCCCCGCACCCGGTCCATCGTCGAATACCCCCGGTTCTCGTCCACCGTCCCGCAGCCGAGCCATTCGAAAAATGCCCCGTCCTTTCCGTCGATGCTGGGCGAAATCGGCCCCTGAGGGTGGGTCAGGAACGCATCGCGACCCTTATGGGAGATGATCGGCTCGAACAGATTCGACGGCGGCTGCATGTCCAGCAGACGGTAGATCGTAATGAGATGGTCCCGGAAGAGCGCATCGAACTCCTCGGCAAAATCGGTGGCGTGATCGTCCCCGTACCACCAGAACCAGTCGCTGCACTCGGCCGCCAGGAAATGGAACCGGATCTTTTCCTCCGTTCCCGTTCCCGGCGTTCCGGCGTAGTTGTCGACGTCGCGGCGCGTCTGGTAGATCAGTTCCCACGCACGGTTCTTCTCGGCATGGCCGCTCCAGGTATCGAAGTTGCCGTGGATCCAGCTGCCCGGTGCCAGAACACTCAGTTCCTCCTGCTCCGTGCGGGCCGAGACTTCATCCATCGTGAGCGTTTTGCAGCCCGCGGCGGAAGCCAGCCGCGTATAGAGTGCCGTAAAGAAATCAAACGCATTGTTCTCGAAAAATTCCCAGGCGTTCTCGCCGTCAAGAATGACAAAGACGGTCCGATCCTCATTCTCGTTTGCAATATGCCCGACGGAGCGTATGAAATGGTCCGCGGCCTCGTCGGCGTTTTTATAGCGGTACGTAAACCCGATCAGGTCGCTGAGGCCGTGGTCACGAAAGCCGACCGTCACCCCGTCAAACCGGTAGGGACGGTAAAGACGGTCGCGCTCACTGCTGTTCAAAGACCGAAACAGGATCGCTTCATCCGTCGCGATCCATTTCAGACCGTGCTCCCGGTAGATGCCGACGCTGCGCTCGTCCACCGCCCCTTCCGCCGGCCAGAACCCCGTCGGCGTCGCGTTGAACGTTTTTTTATACAATTCGATCGAACGGCGGACCTGTTCGACCGCGTCCGCTTCGAGCGACAGCGGGTTCGACGGCAGCGCCGTATGCTCATTGGCCTCTTTCGCGTTGCCGATATCGATCAGCAGCGGCAGGATCGGATGGTTGTAGGGGGTCGTCGAAAGCGAGATCGCTCCGTGCTCACGCAGTGAAGCGTAAAAAGGAAGGATGGTCGACACAAACGCCGTCAGTTCCTCGAGCAACACCTGCTTGTCCTGCAGCGAATACCCGCTCTCCTGCTCCAGAAGCCTCCGGACGACCGTACTGTTTTGCCGCAGATAGTTCCCGCACCAGGCGAGCATGAAGAGCATCTGTAGGTCCAGCAGTTCCTCATCATCGTAACTGTCCTTATGATACAGCGACGCATAATCCGGCAGCGGACGCACCATCGTCTCGTACTGCGTTGATTTGCACATTTTGACCATCCAGGTCCGTTCCGTTTCGTCCAGGTCTTCCGGTGCTTTGATCCAAAGGGCGAGAAACGCATCGTAGCGGAGCGGTTCGCGGTAAAGGCCCAGCTGCTCGATCAGCGGAGGCGTCACGTTGAACGTCGCCTTGAGGCCCGGGAAGCGGCTGAGCAGCCACGGCATCTCGTAATAGTCCTTGATGGCGTGCAGAAAGACCCACGGCATCTTCATGACGCCGGTGCTGTCCCGGTAATCGGGCTGGTGCATATGCCAGATAAACGCGAGGTTCAGCGACGCCTTTTTCATTACGCTTTGGCCCACTCCGCAATCTTGGCGGTATATTCGTTATAGATCCGCTCGCCGCGGACGTCGTCTTCCGCCTGGATGTAGAGATTGAGATGGTCGCTGTACTGATCGGGGATCATCAGGATCCAGTCATTGGTATCGAGCCAGATTTTCACGCCGTCGAGCGTCGAAGCCTCTTTGCCTTTGGCGTCTTCGAGGAAACGGCGCATCATTTTTCCCTTGAGCGACTGGGTGCACGGGGCCTGCGTCGTATGGTAATAAAACTTCGGCAGCGATGCGATCAGTTCGGAGAGTTTGACGTCGTAGCGGATCATCATCTCAAGAATCCTGAGGGTTGCGAACATGCTGTCGCGGTGCGTTGCAAACGCCGTGAATGCGAAGTTACCCTCCCCGGTTGCGACAAGGTCGTACTGCTTCATCTGCTCCGATTTGAAATTGGCATACTGCCCCCGTTCGATCTCAAGCGCATCGAAATAGACGATGTCCGCCGCCCAGGTCGGAAGGAACACCCTTGTCTTTTCACCGCGCTCCCGTGCTTCCATGTTGAGCAGAGAAAGGACGACATAAAGCGCCGACTGCTTGTCAAGGATGTCCCCTTCGTCGCACATGATGTCCAGACGCTGCCCGTACGGGTAGATCATAAAACCTGCATCCAGTCCCATAGAGCGGATAATGGCACTCATATCATCGACCGAACGCTTGACCACGGTATTGATGTTGGCCAGCCGCTGCTCATCTTCATAGGCGTTGAGGATAATATTGTCCACATCCATATCCCGCAGGATATCCGGGAAGACCTCGTAGGCCATGCCGTGCATCATGTCGACGGCGACACGGCAGCTGCTGCGGCGGAAGACATGCGGATCGAACAGGGTCTCCATCTGCATCTTGTACAGGGAATATTCCCAGTCATGGTGGGATTCGATGATCTGTCCGATCTGCGAAAAATCGACGCGGCGGAAGGTCTCTTTGAAAAAGGCTTTTTCGACTTTTTTCGCCACGTCGGTATTGATGCGCAGCGCTTCATGGTTGTAAAAAGTGATGACCGTGCTGGTGGGATCATCGATCTGCTGCCGGAAATAGACCCCTGCCATCGCGTTTTCATCGACCGACAGACTGCAGCGCAGTACCGAGGACGGGATGCCGTTATAGTCCTTGACGTTCACCCCCGACGAGAGCAGCCCCCCGACGAACGCGCGCTTGAGCATTCTCGAGCCTTTGTTGTAGTCGCGGGCCATGACCACGGTCGAACCGACGGGCAGCTGGGCGCCGAAGGCTTCGGCCAGTTTGGTCGCCATCTCGCACGAAAGCTCAACGTTCGATTTTCCGATGACGTGCCCGTGTTCGAAGATGGAATTCCGGTAGCGGCTGCCCAGAATGACGCTGCGGCTGACGATGGCGGCATCCTCGATCACCTTGTGCGGCCAGATGGTGACGTCTTTTTCCACCGTGACGAGCTGGCCGATCTCACACTCTTCGGCCAGAATCAGTCCGGCCTTGGCCGTCACGTTCTTGCCGAGGGTGTTGTCGTTGCAGATCACGCAGCCGTCAAGCAGGACATTCTGCCCGATGCGGACGCGCTCCCACAAGACAGAGTTGCGTATTTTTCCGTTGCCGCCGATACGGCATCCGTCTCCGACAACGACGCTGCTGAGCTTCGTGCCTTTCCCGATCGAGACGTTTTTTCCGAGCACAACCGTCCCGATGATCTCTACGCTGTCATCCAACTCGACGGGTTCATCGCTGTAGAGCTTCCCGTCCGGATACGACTTGCGCAGCGGCGGCATCTTCACCGCGACCCTGCCCGAGAGGATGTCTTCGTAGACGTCGCGGTAGCTTTCGGGGTTGCCGACGTCGCGCCAGTACCCATCGGCATAGCCCGCCATAAGCGGTACGCCCTCGCGCATCAGCAGCGGGAAGAGGTCTTTGGCGAAATCGAAATTCTCGTGTTTGGGGATGTAGTCGAGGATTTCCGGTTCGATGACGTAGATGCCGGTATTGATGGTATCGCTGAACACTTCCCCCCAGCTGGGCTTTTCCAGGAACTTCTCGATGCGTCCCTCTTCATTCGCAATCACGACACCGAATTCGAGCGGGTTTTCTACGGAGGTGAGCGTTATGGTCAGCTTGGAGCGTTTCTGTTGATGATGCGCGAAGATCTTTTCAAAATCGAAATCGGTCACCAGGTCGCCGCTGATAATAATAAAGTTGTCATCGCCGATGTGTTCCTCGGCCAGTTTGACGGCCCCCGCCGTCCCGTAGTCGTCGTCAGGCAGAACGTAGGTGATGTTGATGCCGAATTCACTGCCGTCTTTGAAATAGTCCCTGATAATATCGGGCTTGAAATAAAGCAGGACGATAAACTCGGTGATCCCGAGCTCTTTCAGGGTCATCATCGTATGCTCCATCATCGGTCGGTTGACGATGGGCAGCATCGGTTTCGGACGCGAATTGGTCAGAGGCTGTATCCTCGTCCCGAATCCGCCGGCCATTACAACGGCTTTCATGCACGCTCCTCAAAAAGACAATTATGTATAACGATGCCCTTCCGTTTAACGACCGGTAAGGCGATAGCGTCGTCTTAAAACACGGATTAGAGTTCGTAGGGCATTCAGAGCTCCAGCAGGGCGTTCAGCGTGCCGAACGGTGAAGGGACCGTCGCGCATTCGAGCTCCGGCATCCACTCCCGGTCGTTGATCTTATAGCCGAACTCGAAGGTGCTGCCTGCCGGCAGGACCTTCGTCAGATAAAACTCCCCGTTTTTCTTCTGTTTCATCGTCTCATGTTTCCAGTCGCTCCATGCCCCGCAAAGAGCAATCGCTTCGATCCCGGACTTCGGAGCGACCGTAAATGTCACCCACACCTTCTTCCCGTTCTGCTTTGTTCTGATCATAACGCACCTCGTTTTTTTGTGACCTTACAGGATTTTACAACAGATATTATGCAATGTAGATTACAAATGGGTTGCAAATTGCACATTTTGCGTCCCGGTTCTCCGGTCCGCCGGCATCCCCCGATAAGTAAGTATGTTTTTGCTACAATATCCGCCAGTTAGTATGAAAGGCTCTCCATGCAAATCGACGACGCCCTTTTAAGCCGTCTTGAAAAACTTTCCATGCTCAAGATCGATGAGGCACACCGTGAAGAGGTGATCGGTCAGCTCAGTGAGATCGTCTCCTTTGTCGACAACCTTGCCGAACTCGATACGGCCGACGTCCCCGATACGTTTGCGATGACGGAATCCGCCACACAGCTGCGCGAGGACTCCCCGGCATGCGACACGGCGATCAACGACGACATCCTCGAACATGCACCGCACAGCGAAGCGCACTTCTTCGTCGTTCCGAAGATCATCGAATGATCACCGTTTACGGCATCAAGAACTGCGATTCGGTCAAAAAGGCGCTCGCCTTTTTCAAAAAACATGATCTCGCCTATGAGTTCGTTGATTTCAAAACGGATCCCGTCGGCTGCGAGACCGTTGACCGCTGGCTGGAGCACGGCGGCGAGATGAAACAGCTTTTCAATACCCGCGGCACCACCTACCGCACTCTGAAACTAAAAGAGCTCAACCTCGATGATGCCGGAAAACGCGACTGGCTCTGCAAAGAAAACATGCTGATCAAAAGACCGGTTGTGGAAAAAGAAAATCATGTTATAATCGGTTTCAATGAACCTCTCTACGAAGGAGAACTTCTCTCATGAGCCAGCCTCTGGATATCCGCAAACTGCTTAAAAGCGTCGTTGCCTACAACGCGTCCGACCTTCACCTCGTCTCACGTTCCGAACCGCAAATCCGGATTGACGGACGTCTCGTTGCACTGAACCTGCCCGTTCTTGACGGTAAAATGATCGAGGACATGTCCTACTCTCTGCTCACCGAGAAGCAAAAGAAAGAGTTCGAAGAACACAGCGAGATCGACTTCGCGATCCTGCTGCCCGAAGTCGGCCGTTTCCGTGCGAACTACTACCGGACGATGGGTGACATCGCCTGTGCGTTCCGTATCATTCCGATCGAAATCCCGAGCCTGGACGATTTGAACGCGAAACAGATCTTCAAGACACTGGTTAAGCGCGAAAAAGGACTGATCCTCGTTACCGGCCCGACCGGCAGCGGTAAATCGACGACGCTCGCCGCGATGCTTAACGAGATCAACGAAACGGAAAACCGCCACGTCGTCAGTATCGAGGATCCGGTGGAATTCGTCCACCAGAACAAGAAATGTCTCTTCTCGCACCGGAACGTCGGTACGGATACCCGGAGTTTTGCCAACGCGCTGAAATACGCGATGCGTGAGGACCCGGATGTCATCCTGGTCGGGGAGATGCGGGACAAGGAGACGATTGCCGCCGCGCTGACCGCTGCGGAAACCGGTCACCTCGTTTTCGGCACGCTGCACACGAACTCCGCGCCGCAGACGATCAACCGTATCATCGACGTTTTCAGCGGGGACGAGCAGCCGCAGATCCGCGCGCAGCTCTCGACCTCCATTATCGCCATTATCGCGCAGGCGCTGCTTCCGCGCCTCGGCGGCGGCCGTGTCGCCGCGCAGGAGCTGATGATCAACATTCCCGCGGTCGCCAACCTGATCCGTGAAGACAAGGTGCACCAGCTCTACTCGCAGATGCAGCTTAACCAGCAAGAAACCGGGATGGTCACACAGACCCAGGAGCTGTTCGAGCTGGTCCGCAAAAAAATCGTTTCAAAGCAGGACGCCATCCAGTGGTCGAACCGTCCGGACGAACTGATCAAGGCGCTGAACGCCGTCGGCCTCTGATTCTTCTTCTTCCCCCTTCGGGGAGCATCCATTTACAAAAGTTTTCTGATATAAAAAGTGTTGAAAGTGTGTTGCAGCAGTGCCGCACGCTTTACGCGCGGGCTTCTTTGAGCGTGTCTGCGATGAGGAACGCCAGTTCAAGCGACTGATCGGCGTTGAGACGCGGATCGCAGTGAGTGTGGTAGCGGCTGTTGAGATCTTCTTCGGTAATATGGAAGGCTCCGCCCAGACACTCCGTGACGTTCTTGCCCGTCATCTCCAGGTGAACACCTCCGCCGTAGGTGCCTTCGGCTTTGTGGACCTGGAAGAATTCTTTCATCTCCGTCAGGATGTCGTCGACGCGGCGGGTTTTGTACCCGTTGCCCGATTTGATGATGTTGCCGTGCATCGGGTCGCAGCTCCAGAGCACTTTTTTGCCTTCGCGTTCGATCGCGCGGATCAGCTCCGGCAGATGCTCCCCGACTTTGCCCGCACCCATACGCACGATGACGTTGAGGCGTCCCGCTTCGTTTTCCGGATTGAGGGTATCGCACAGCTTCAGCAGATCGTCCGTCGTCATCGACGGACCGGCTTTGAACGCCAGCGGATTTTTAACCCCGCGCAGGAACTCAACGTGCGCGCCGTCGACCTGGCGGGTCCGGTCGCCGATCCAGAGCATGTGCGAGGAAACGTCATACCAGTCGCCCGTGATGGAGTCCTGGCGCGTAAAGGCTTCTTCGTAGTTCAGCAGCAGCGCCTCGTGCGAGGTGTAGTAGTCCGTTTCGCGCAGCGTGCGGTAGCTCTGGGACGTAACGCCGCACGCTTCCATGAAGCGCAGCGACTGCTCGATCTGCGCGGCGAACTCTTCGTATTTTTCCGCCATCTCGGTCTGTTTGACGAAGTCGAGGTTCCACTTGTGCACCTGGTGAAGATCCGCCATTCCGCCCGAAGCGAATGCCCGCAGCAGGTTCAGCGTCGGCGCGGCCTGATTGTAGGCCTGGATCATGCGCTCCGGGTCCGGGACACGGGCTGATTCGGTAAATTCAATTTTATTGATGATGTCGCCGCGGTAGCTCGGGAGGGTGACGTCACCGACCGTTTCCGTATCGGAAGAACGGGGCTTGGCGAACTGACCGCCCATCCGGCCGACCTTGACCACCGGGAGGCCGCTGGCAAAACTCATGACGACCGCCATCTGCAGCATGACTTTGAAGGTATCGCGGATGTTGTCGGCATGGAACTCCGAAAAACTCTCCGCACAGTCTCCGCCCTGGAGCAAAAAGGCTTTCCCCTCCACGGCCTGGGCCAGCTGGGCCTTCAGATTACGTGCTTCGCCGGCGAAAACCAGCGGAGGATAACGTCTGAGTTCCGCTTCAACACGCTTCAGATGTTCCTGATCCGGATACGTCGGCTGCTGCTTGATCGGTTTATTTCTCCAGCTAGAAGGTGACCAGTTGCTCATTACTCTAAATACCTTATAATTAATTTTGAGGATGAATAATACACTACTATGCTTAAACGGGGGGTTAATGTAGGCGTCAGCACGCATTGTCAAGCTTTTTTTAGTGAGAGTAGTTTATAATTCTTCTCAATTTCAAAACGGGCGTTCTGTATGGATTTCAACTATTTCGATCTGGTCGTGGCTGCCATCATTTTGCTGCTGGGGCTCAAAGGCATTCTGAACGGTTTTTTCAAAGAGCTGTTCGGCCTGATCGGCATCGTCGGGGGCATCTTTATCGCCTCGCGCGTCAGCAAGGATGTCGGCGCGTTTCTCAACGACAACATTTTCCACTTTGAAAGCCAGGCCGCCGTCTCTTTTTCCGGCTTTCTGCTGACACTGGCCCTCTTCTGGCTCGTCATGGTCGGGCTGGGACATCTGTTCAAAAAACTGGGCGCACTCAGCGGACTGGGCGTTGTCGACCGGATCGCCGGCTTCGTATTCGGGAGCGGAAAATTCTTTTTGATTGCCGCCGTGATCGCCTATGCCCTGAACAACATCAATGCCGTACGTGAAAATATCAGCGAACCGCTTGCGGGCAGTGTCCTCTTCCCGGTTCTGGTTGAAACGGGTGGCTACATCATGCATCTGGATACGGACGCCCTTCAGCAAAAAACGGATGCGGCAGCCGTGCACGTCGAGGAAAATGTTTCAGGCATTACCATCGAACACGCCGACGAGATCATCGATACGGTGAAAACCCAGTTGGAAGGACACAGCAATGAAACAAACCAATGACTTCAAGCACAAAACGATCGAATACGATCAGCTGCTGGCCGATTTCAAGGAACTGCTCAAAAAGAACGGCCTGAAATTCACCATTCAGCGCGAAGTCAT
>JARROU010000010.1:0-16245 GCA_037383585.1 Campylobacterales bacterium
GCTGACCCGGAAGCTCGAAGAAGTGTTAAAGGAGCTGACATGAAACCGTTCGAACGCGAGAACGTCGACATCGCCTGGTGTCCGGGATGCGGGAACTTCGGCATCCTCACGCTCCCAGTTCGTCGAGGACTTCGCGGATGAGCGTAAGGATGCCGAAGTTCCCGCATCCGGGGCACCAGGCGATGTCGACGTTCTCGCGTTCGAACGGTTTCATGTCAGCTCCTTTAAAACTTCTTCGAGCTTCCGGGTCAGCTGGTCGGAAAAGTAGGCGAAGCCGTTGCTTTGCAGGACTTTGCGGTCGATGCGCACGCCGTGCATCGCCAGCACGTCGGCGAAGGCGCCGTCGGCGTTGTTCTCCACGACGATACGGTACTCAAAATCATTCAGCCGTTCCAGGTGCTCGGGGTTCAGCGGATGCACCCCGAAAAAATGGACCTGCGCCAGGCGGGCGTCGTCGAGAGTTGAAAGCGCTTCGGCGATCGCGCCGCGGGTCGATCCCCAGCCGATCACGGCAATGTTTCCTTCGCCACGGCATTCGGGTGCCAGCGCCTCGGCGACGACCCGCTGCGCTTTGCGTTCGCGTTTGGCGATCATCTGCTCGCGTACGCGGAAATCCTCGGTGATCTGCCCGCGCTCTTCGTGCTCGTGGCCGTCGGTCAGGACAAGTCCCTCCCCGAACGCCGGGACCCCTCTCGGGCTGACGCCGCCCGGAGTGAGTTCGTAGCGGCGGTAGTCTTTGTCCGTCGGCACGACGTAACGACGCGGCTCAAAGGCGCTGAAATCAACGTCGCCGATCATCGCCATCGTGTCGGCAAGGTACTGGTCGCTCAGAAAGATGACGGGGAGCTGCCAGCGGTCCGCCAGTTCGAAGGCGAGGTAGCCCAGATCGACGCACTCATCCAGCGAACCCGGCGCCAGACGATGCGCGGGAAAGGTCCGTGCCCCGAATGCATCGCCAGGTTCAGGTCGCCCTGTTCGCTGCGCGTCGGCATCCCCGTCGCCGGGCCCGGACGCTGAGCCAGGTAGACGACGACAGGGGTCTCCGTGATGCCGGCGAGGCTGATCCCCTCTCCCATCAGTGCGAACCCACCGCCCGAGGTCGTCGTCATCGCCCTCGCCCCGGCATAGGACGCCCCCATAACCAGATGGATCGAGGCGATTTCGTCCTCGCTCTGTTCCACGGCGATGTCGAAATGTTTCGACATGGAGGCCATGAAGGTCAGCACCCCCGTCGACGGCGACAACGGATACGCCCCGACGAAGTTGCATCCTCCCGAAAGGAAGCCGAACCCGCTGGCGGTCGTTCCGTCCATCAGGTGCAGCGCCTTCACCTGTTCGTGCGCTGCTTCGGGCAGCGGCGGCAGCGGCGGGTGTTCCAGCCCCCGGCCCGCTTCGACGCCCGCCACCGCGGCCTTTTCGTTGCCTTCGTCTTCTCCGAAGCGTTCCGCCACGCTCTCAAGCAGCGCGGCAGATTCCAGACCGAATAGGCCGTAAACGAGGCCCGCCGCATAGGTGTTGCCGTATCGGACGTCGCCGAGTTCCTTGGCCTTTTGCTGCAGGGGGACGGCAACCGCTTCCGCGGCGGCGTCGGAAAAGCTTTCATCCGCCAGAATCACCGTTTTTTCCGTCATGCGCGGTTTCGCGTGTTCAAGCGCCAGCGCATCGAGGGCAATGTACAGATCCACCTCCCAGCAGGGCGCCTCGAGCGGCGCATCGGCGATGCGGATCAGCGTCGTGTTGCTGCCGCCGCGCACGCGTGACATGAACTCTTTGCTCGAATAGACGAAAAAGCCGCTTTTCATGAACGCCTCGCTGAGCAGCTTTTCGAGGGTATCGATCCCCAGTCCCGCCGCCCCGCCGATCAGCACGGAGACGCTGCGGGATGCCCCCTTCTGTTCGCCGGTATCCGCGTGCGCGGGAAGCACGGCGGCGGGATCATCGGCGGTGACCGAAAAGGGGACTTCGTACCTCCCGGCCGCCGCCAGCGTCTTCAAAGCGGCTTCGGCTTCCTGCGGGCGGGACGCTGCCGGCGGAGATTCGGTCTGCGCCGCATGCTTCAGCGTTTCGCTCTCCTGCGGTTCGTGCCACGTGATCTTGCCCCCGTAATACCCGAGCACGATCACCCCAAGCCCCGTCAGCAATACGATGGCGTGGTAGGTGACGCCTTCGGGACTGGTTTCATAGACAATCCCGGGATGCTCCAGGTAAAGCGCGATTGCGGCGATCCCGGCGAGCAGCATCAAAACGGAAACAACGACTTTGACGACGAAGGGGCTACGCATCGAATAGGATTAGTTGATCTTCCAGCTGATGATCCCGGGCACCATGGCAACTGCGCCCATGACTGTGGCGGCGAAAAAGGTGTAGAAGACCGCCGCGGCGTACAGCGCTTTTGGCATCGCGAAAAAGAGCAGGTCCATCCCTGCCGCAAAGAGATGCAGTGCAATGGGAAAGTGGACGGTCATGGGATGGGGATGGTATTTGTGATACAGCGCCTGCCAGTGGCGGCGGCGTTCCTGTTCGGGGGCGGGAGCAGCGGATGTTTCGGTCCCGGCGGTCCCAGAAGGTTCGGCGACCGTCTCCGGTTCGCCTTCGAGCGTCCCGACGACCGGGTAGCGTTCAAACACTTCCTCGCCGTGGGGGGCGCCGGCGAGCATCTCGGTGAGATCCGTCCCGGCCCGATGCAGCCCTTCATGGTCGCCCTCTTGCCACAAAGGGCTTTGCGTCACATCATAGACTTTGCCTTTATAGGCGATGTAGGCGGGCTGGCCGCCGCGGCCGTCGAATGCTTTGAGTTCACGCAGTGTCATGGCCCCTCCTTTGCCTTCGGTTGGGCGCCTTATGGCCTGTCGGTATCAGGCGGCGTTATGTTGCGGTTTTTTCGTTTTCCTGCATCGTGTCGACGTAGTCGCACACCTCGTTATCCTCGTTGCACGGCTGCGCATAACCGATGATCGGATCGTTTTCTTCGGCGGCGAGGTTGTCCGAAACGAAGCGCCAGTTCACCAGTTTCCACCAGTTTTCAAGGTACTCGGGACGGGCGTTGCGGCGGTCGATGTAGTAGGCGTGTTCCCAAACGTCGCAGACGAGCAGCGGTTTTCTGCCGTACCGCACCGGCGTGTCGGCGTTGGAGGTCTGCTCGATAACGAGTGTGTTCTCGCCGCTGAGGACCAGCCAGGCCCAGCCCGAACCGAACAGCCCCGCCGCCGCGCCGAGGAAGGCCTCTTTGAACTGTTCCATGGAACCGAAATCGCGCTCGATCATGTCGGAGAGTTCGACGGAGGGTTCCGTCGGCTCCGGCGAGAGGCCGTGCCAGTAAAAGTCGTGATTGAAGACCTGCGCTGCGTTATTGAACGTCGGTCCTTCGGCTTCGCGGATGATGTTGATCAGCGGCGATTCGGCATAAATCGTCCCCAGGATCAGGCCGTTGAGCTTGTTGACGTAACCTTGGTGGTGTTTCCCGTAATGGTACTGCACCGTTTCGGCAGAGATGTGGGGTTCCAGCGCCGTCTCATCAAACGGAAGTTTCATCAGTTCAAATGCCATCTTACACTCCTTTTTTCGATCTGTCTTGTATCATCATATCTTATAAAATTAAAGCGAATCGAAACAAATGGAATTAGCGGCCGCATTAACACCTATTTAAAGAATGCTCACCCCTATCTCTGCACAGAGTTTTCAGAGGTGCCCGGTAGTATACTTCCGCAAAAAAAGATTTGCCCAGTGAAACAGCTCCTCTCCAAAACCGACCGCGGCGTGCTCTTCATGCTGCTCAGCGCCCTCATCTCCGCCATGAATGGCGCCGTCGCCAAGCTGCTCGGCGACGAGCTCAGCGCACTGGAGATCGTCTTTTTCCGCAACCTCATCGGGGTCATCATCATCCTCGTCATGCTGCGCCACACCCCGCCCGCCCTGCCCGGCGGGAAGCTGCACCTTCTGCTGCTGCGCGGGCTGTTCGGCTTCAGCGCGATGATCCTGTTTTTCTATACGATCACCGTCATTCCGCTCGGCGAAGCGATCACGCTCAACAAGACCTCACCCCTTTTCGTCTCCATTCTCGCCTTTTTCCTGATGAAAGAGCACCTGAACCGCTACGCCGTCGCCGCGCTCGTCATCGGCTTTACCGGGGTGCTCTTCATCTCCAAGCCGACGGGGATACTGATGGGGTACGAGCACTTCCTGGGACTGCTCGGCGGCTTCTTTGCCGCCTGCGCCTATGCGACCATCAAGACCATCCGCGATCTCTACGACACGCGGGTCATCGTCCTCTCCGTCATGGGCGTCGGCACTCTGGCGCCCCTGCTGCTCTTTTCCCTGGCCCCATTCGTAACGGCGCCGGAGGCGGCGGCGTTCCTCTTCCCCGAATTCGTCTGGCCCGCTTCGTTCAAGCTCTGGGCGCTGATCGGCTTCATGGCCCTCATCTCCACGCTGTCGCAGTGGCTGCTGACCAAGGCCTACAGTCTCAGCAAAGCGGGGATCATCGGGGCGGTCAGCTACACGAACATCCCCTTCGCCGTCGGATTCGGCATCGCGCTCGGCGACGCTTTTCCCGATATCTATGTCTGGCTCGGTATCATTATGATTATCGCCGCAGGTCTGCTGGTCAAGAAAGGATAAGCCATGAAAGCGCCAACCCATGTCGTGGTCATCGGAGGCGGCTACGGCGGGCTGAGGGCCGTCGAGCACCTCTCAGGCCGGACCGACCTTCGAATCACCCTGCTCGACAAGCACCCCTACCACTATCTGCAGACCGAAGCGTACGGCTACATCGCCGGGCGGTTCGATATCCATGACATCACGATCGACCTGGACAACTGGTGCAAAGGGTTCGGCCGCCATGTCGCATTCATGCAGGCGGAGGTCACGGGGGTCGATATGGAAGCCAAAGCGGTCCGGGTCGGCACAGAAAGCCTTTCGTACGATTACCTCATCGTCGCGACCGGCGCAAAAACGAACTTCTTCTCCTTTATCGAGGGGCTGCGCGAATACAGCTTCGGGGTCAAGTACCTGCAGCGCGCCTTTGATTTCCGCCGGCAGTTCGAAACCCTGATCTTTGAGAAGGTCGAACAGCTGCGCGATCCGGACCAGGATGAACTGCACATCGCCATCGGCGGCGCGGGGCTGAGCGGGGTCGAGATCGCCGCCGAGATGGCCGACGTCATCGAAAAGCATTACAAGACCCTCGGCGCCAACGCCGAAAAGATCAAGATCACCCTCATCGACGCGGCGGAAACGATCCTGCCGGGGATGGGCGGCTACATCATAAAACACACGGCCCGGCGGCTGGAGTCGCTCGGCATCCGTATCCGCACCGGCGCTTTTATCGAGCGGGGCGAGAAAGAGACCATACACCTCAAAGACGGAACGCGACTGCCCTACTGTTTCATGATCTTTACCGGAGGGATCGTCGCGACGCTGCCCGAAGGCGGCACGGCCTATGAAACCAACAAGATGGGCCAGATCGTCCCCGACGCCTTCCTGAGAATCGGGCCTTACGATCACGTCTATGCGGTCGGCGACTGCGTCGAGCTGAAAGACACCGCCGGCCATCTCCTGCCGCCCACGGCCCAGACGGCGGAAAAGAGCGCCGAATACGTTGCCGACGCCATCAAAAAAAGCCTCGACGGCACGGCATCAAAACCCTTCCATGCCAAAATCGACGGCGTCTTCGTCGCCCTGGGCGGGAACTACGCCGTCGGCGAACTCTTCGGCGTCATCCGCGTCAAGGGCTACAGTGCGTTTCTGCTGAAAAAGTTCATCACGAAGACCTACCATCTCGGCCTGAAGCTTCGGATCAATACCGGCTTTAAAAAAAGGACCGGAGGCTAAACGTCGGAGGCCGTGCCGCCAATGCGCTGCATGTAGTGCAGGTAAAACTGCTTCGCCGTCCGGCCGCTGCGCGACGCGCGCTCGGCCGAAAAGCGTTTGGCCTCGGCCATCAACGCGTCCCGATCGGTTTCGACGTCTTTGAAATAGTACTCCACCATCTGCAGGTAGTCGTCCTGCGTCCCCTGGTAGAACGAAAGCCACAGGCCGAACCGGTCGGCCAACGAGATCTTCTCCTCGACCGTGTCGCCGTAGTGCAGTTCCCCGTCGCGTACGGTCGTCCCGGCATTGTCGCTCATGTACTCCGGCACAAGGTGCCGGCGGTTGGAGGTGGCGTAGACCCTAACGTTCTCCGGGGCGCTCTCGATCGAGCCCTCCATTGCGCTTTTGAGGTAGGTATAGGCGAGGTCTGTCTCGCCGAAGGTAAGGTCGTCAAGAAAGAGGAGGAAACGGTACGGCTCGCTACGCAGATCGTCGACGGTTTCGGGAAGGTATTGCAGATCCTCCTTATAGAACTCCACGACGCGCAGCCCCCGGTCGGCATAGGCGTGCAGCAGCGCTTTGATGAGCGACGACTTGCCCGTGCCGCGGCTGCCCCACAGCAGGACGTTGTTGGCGCAACGGCCCTCCAGGAAATTTTCCGTATTCTCGACAAGCGCGGCCTTCTGCCGATCGATGTTGATGAGATCGTCAAGATTGACGGGCTCGATCCGGTCGATGGGTTTGAGCCGCTGCATGCTGCGGCGGAATACGGCGGCATGGGTACGGTTCCAGTCGATCATCCCCTTCATCCTCCTTTGATCTGCATTTTCGACATCATAACGTGATTCGCAGAGGGTCGCAGCAGATGAATGCCCAAAAAAACGCTATAATACGGCCATCATTTGCGTGTTCGGTCCGCGCTTGAGATTCTTCCTGTGACCGCCCATTCCCTCATTTCGAGGCACCCATTTCCAAGGACGCTTTATGCCCATTCCTCCCGTAGCGCTCAAACGCAAGAACCACCGGCTGCTGCTCTGTACAAGCACGCGCAAGAACGACCTGCTCGCCAAGCTGATCGGCGAGAACGAAGGCAAACGGATCGCCGTTGCCGTTTCCGCCGATGCCGGGGCGATCTCCGTTCCCGAAACCGTCACCCTGCTGAGCGACAACACCTTGGGCGAAAGCGGCGCGGAAACGTTCGACCTGCTCATCAGTTACGACCTGCCCGCGGATCCGTCAGTGTACTTCGCAAGGCTCGCCCTGGCCGCAGACACGGCGCTGACACTTTTCGACGAAGCGGAGCAGCCGCTTCTGCTCGCCATCGAAACCGTGCTGGGCCGCTCCATCTCGCAGGAGCGCATTGAGGGCTTCGCCCCCGAGCTTCCCGCCGCGCCGAAGCCCAAACCGAGAGCGAAGCGCGCTCCGGAAAGCGGCGAACGCAAACCGCGCGAGGAGCGTGCCGCAAAAGCGCCGTTCAAAAAAGAGGCCAAACGCAAGCCCAAAGAGAGCGGCGTATCGCGCTACATCGGCACGGACGAAAACGGCAAACCGATGTTCTCGGGCAAGACGGGCGAGCGCAACCACCGCTATGACGGCAAGCCCCACACCGAGGAGAACCTCGCGGCCAAGAAAGAGTGGGAAGAAAAACGCAAAAAGCACGGCGGCAAAAAGCCGTATGATGCCAAGAAAAAGCCCCCTTTCAAAGGCGAAAAGAAACCCTACAATGCCAAAGGTCAGGGAAAACCGGGAGCGCCGGCGCGCGACAAGAAACCCGAAAGCGCCAAACCGAAGCGTCCGATGCGCCGCATCAAAGCCGGTGAGTACAAGCCGACCGAACCGAAAGAGCCCAAAGAGTAACCCCCCGGTCTACTTCCCGAGCGTATAGAGGTTGTTGCTTATATGGCAGGCCGCCTGAAAGCGCTCTTTGAGCTCCCGGTCGTAGGTCATGATGAAGACGTCCGCCTGCCGAACCTTCAATCCCCTGAACTTCTCCAGCAGGAAATCGTCCGCCACGTTTTTCCCGTGGTCGACAACGGTAAAATTGAATGATTCCAGCCGCTTGCCGTAGTCGTACAGCTCCGCCTCCCACTCCCTTCGTTTGAGGTAGAGCGAATCGGGGTTCGCGGCGAGATAGATATGCTCGTCGGGCACGCGGAACTTCTCGATGACGTGGGTGAACATCGGCCCGACAGGGCCGAAGTTCTCGATGTCCCAGAAGAGGTAGACATTTCGCGCCCGGCTCCGCCGCTTTTTATTGAGCAGTTTGAGGCGCTTTGAAATGTTGAGATGCACGTGCGCGTTGTCGTTCGTCAGCTCGATCTGCAGCTTTAGTGCCTCGGCCTCGGACGTGTCGAACCCCAGCTCCCTCCCCATTTCGATAAAAAGCGCCAGCTCGGAAAGTTCGTTCTGCGCACCGCCTTTCTGGTAATGCCCCAGCGACTTTATCTTCTGCGGAGAAAACAGAAGGCCCAGCGTCACCGGCTTCTTCTCGGTATACGCTTTTTTGACCGTGTGGAAAATGGTGTATGTATTGGGGGTCTCCGGCATCTCGACCGACCCTTTGAGCTCATCGCCGATGATAATTGTCTTCATGGCAGGGATTATAAAAAGAATGGATAAAAGCGGCCTGAGTTTTTCAAGCCGGAAAAAAGTGCGGGATTTTGACTTTTTTGGAAAACGGGGGACACTATAAGCAAATGGATGCTTCCTCTACATTCTTCAGCGAGATCAGCGCATATCTCCTTGCAAAAAAGCTTTTTTTCAGGTATACTTAAGCCATTGAAAGATGATCTAGAGTTTCATCTTGGATTTGTTAACTATTGAAGACCTTCTCAGTATTTTCTATTCCTCGCAGATTACTCCACATTAAATTTCGACAAACTTACAAGAAGGACTTGCAATGGCAAATCTTAAAAACGGAACCGTAAAATGGTTCAACAGTGAAAAAGGCTTTGGGTTTATCGCCCCGAAAGACGGAGGCGACGATGTCTTTGTACACTTCCGCCAGGTGAACAACAGCGGTTTCGGCCGTGTAGAACTGCAAGAAGGTCAGGAAGTGACTTTCGAAATCGGTCAGGGTCAAAAAGGCCCGCAGGCGGAGAACGTTACTCCGCTTTAATGATCCGTACGGCGGGACCCTCCGCCGTCTAAAGCGTTTGATTAAGAGAGTTTGACTCTTTTACAGAACGACTTTAAGGATCGCGCATGGAAAGCAGAGAAGATACACTTAAAGCACTTAATGAGGGGAAGGAACTGACCAGTTCGGTTACCGGAATAAGGTACAAACTGATCGACGGACTCCTCTATTCAAAAAACTACGAACGTACCGAATGGTCGTTAAGCGGGCTGTCTTTCTATCATCCCGTCTCCTGGCTGAACCTGCGCGACTGAGGCCCCCTGAGTTGCACCGGCGTCCGCTATCACATACAAATAAAGAAGATTCAGAAACATGCAAAGAAGATTTGAAGGCACCGTCATCTGGTATGACGACGAAAACGGTTACGGTATTATACAAATCCGTTCCGATAAAAAAACGGTTTCGATCGACAACAGTCAGATCCACCACCAACGGTCCGAAGGGATACGTGCGCTCCGTGTCGGGCAGGACGTCTCTTTCGAGATCGTCAATACGCAGGCCCACAACCTCTATTTCCTGTAAGCAGGTTTTCTCTTCATCCGGAAGGCCTAAAGACGACTTCCTAACTTCCGTCCTCCAACCTTTCTAGAACATGTTCCGGTTATGATTCCGTCGGGCTTACTTCCTCTTCCGCAACGTAGATCTCCGGCAGCGGTTCGTATTCCCCGTTTTTCTTCGCCTCTTTCTTGAGGCGCTTGGCCTCTTTCTTCTGCTTTTTCTCCAGCTCTCTGCGCCGTTTTTCGAATGTCTGCGGGCTACGTGCCATCAGCGCGCCCCCGCTTTCATCTGTGAAAGATACGCTGCGACGTCTTCCGCTTTCGCCGGTCGCTGTCTGCGGCGCTGTTTCGGATCGGTACGCTCATTATTGTGCTGCAGCGGCCGCTTTTTAGCGTTGTTCGCTTTCGGTTTGGATGCCGATTTCACGGACGCGGGCAAACGGGTCTCGAACCCTTCGACCGTTTTTTGCGGGATCGCCGCCTTGATCAGCTTTTCGATGTTGCGCAGGTATTCGGCCTCTTCGGCACAGACCAGCGAGACGGCTTCGCCCTCATTGCCCGCACGGCCCGTACGGCCGATGCGGTGCACATAGTCTTCGGGCACGTTCGGCAGCTCGAAGTTCACCACGTGCGGCAGCTGATCGATATCAATGCCCCGCGCCGCGATGTCCGTCGCGACGAGCACGCGGACCCGCTTGGCCTTGAACGCCGCGAGCGCTTTGGTGCGCGCGTTCTGGGTCTTGTTGCCGTGGATCGCTTCGGCGGGGATGCCCTCAGATGCAAGCTGCTTGCAAAGGCGGTTCGCCCCGTGCTTGGTCCGCGTGAAAACCAGTACCTGCTCCCAGCCGTTGGTTTTTATCAGCGTGGCAAGCAGCTCGCGTTTGCGATCCTGTTTGACCGGGTAGACGACCTGTGCGACGCGTTCGGAAGTCGTGTTACGCCGGGCGACTTCGATCAGTTCCGGGGAATGCAGCAGTCCGTCGGCCAGCTTTTTGATCTCATCGGAGAAGGTCGCTGAAAAGAGCAGCTTCTGAGCCTTCTTCGGCACGAGCTTGAGTACCTTTTTGATGTCGTGGATAAACCCCATGTCGAGCATGCGGTCCGCCTCGTCGAGGATGAGCAGCTCAATACGGGAAAGGTCGATGTTTTTCTGGTTCGCATGATCGAGCAGACGCCCCGGCGTTGCGACGACGATGTCGACACCGCTGCGAAGCTTGCTGGTCTGCGGGTTGATGTTGACCCCGCCGAAGATCACCGTCGAGTTCAGCGGCAGGTATTTGCCGTAGGTATCGACGCTCTGCCCGACCTGCGCAGCCAGTTCACGTGTCGGCGTAAGCACCAGGGCTCGGACGGGGCGTTTACCCTTGGACGGCACCGCTTGCGAGAGCTTCTGGAGCATCGGAAGGGTAAACCCCGCCGTCTTTCCCGTACCCGTCTGGGCGCCGGCAAGGAGATCTTTTCCGTTCAATACGACGGGGATCGCCTGTGCCTGGATCGGTGTAGGTTCGCTGTAGCCCGTTTCGGCAACAGCACGCAAAATAGGCTCTGACAAGCCCAGTGTAGAAAATGACATTTGTTTTCCTGTTGATAAAGCCTACCAAACGTCCGAAAACGCCGCCGATCTAGGCTGAATTGTTTTGTAAAGTAGTTAAGGTAATCAAAAGACGGCGGTAAGCAATCGAAGGACAACGAAAACGGAGACAGTCGCAGACCGAGGTGCGCTGAAAGTGGTGACATTATACCATATTTACAGCACCGGCGCCCAGCATCCCTGAGTTCGTCGCCGATGCCGATCTTCGTCGTCACGGGGATGATAAAAAGCATGAATAAAACCGGACTGAGTTTTTGTGACACGCCCGTCCCGCTCCGTTTATTCTTATATTGGAAACGCTACGGCGACATTGCGAAGTTAAAGGGCCTGGCCCCGGAGGATATCGTCATGCGTGTGAAGACCGGTCTCAGTTTTTTAATGCGCAGCATACTTTTTTTGCTGTTATGGTGGGTGCTGACGCAAGGAGACACCGGATCGCTGTGGATCGGCATTCCGGCGGCCCTGGCGTCCGGGGGGCTCAGTGTCCTGCTTCTGCCGCCGCGCTGCCTGTCGCCGCTGGCCCTGATCCGTTTTTTTCCCTTTTTCCTACTGCACTCCGTCAAAGGAGGCGTCGACATCGCCGCGCGGGTGTTTCACCCGAATCTTCCCATCGCGCCCGGGATGCTCGAGTATCCTACAAGACTCCCAGCGGGACTTCCACGCATGATGATGCTCTCAGTCATCACGCTGCTCCCCGGGACCCTGTCCGTCCGATGGGAGTCCAATGTATTGAAAGTCCACGTACTCAACACGCAAAGCGATGTGGAAACGGAGCTTCGATCCATCGAACGGTACGTCGTACAGATCTTTTGCACAAAAGCAACGAAAGAAGGAGACGGATTGCATGAAACGGTTTAAAAACATCCTGTGCGTGACAGACCCGCAGCGGGACAACACGCCCCTGGTGGACCGGGCGGTCGCCCTGGCGGAAAACAACGGTGCGGAACTGACCCTTGTGAGCGTCCTGAAACCGGCCGGAACGGGGAGGATGTTTTTCAAAGAGAAACAGGCGACGGAACTTGAAAACCGTCTCAAAGAGAAGCATACTTCCTGTTTGACGTCCCTGGCCGATCCGCATCGGAAGCGGATCGAGATCGGGACGAAGGTCCTGTCCGGCGTTCCCTTCCTTGAAATCATTTACGAAGTCCTGCGTCACGGCAGGGACCTCGTAATGAAAACGCCGGCCAACCCGGATTGGATCGACGATCTTTTCGGCAGCGACGATATGCATCTGTTACGCAAATGCCCCTGTCCGGTCTGGATGGTAAAAGCGGACGCTTCACAAGCCTACACGAACATACTGGCGTCCGTCGATGTGGATGCGGCAGAAGAGACCGAAGCGTCCCAAGCCTCCCAAAACGCCATGAATTTCCAGATCCTGCAGATGGCGGCCTCCCTGTCGGTCTCGGAGGCGTCGCAGCTGCACGTCGTGCATGTCTGGGATGCCCTCGCCGAAAGCCTGATGCACAGTGCCCTTGTCAACATTCCGGAAAAAGAGATCGCCGAATACGTCCGTACGGCACAGCAGATGCAGCGGAGCAAACTCAACCGGCTGCTGCGCGACGTCGAGGCCACCGAAAGCGGCGCGATGCTGCGCCACATCATCCCGCGGCTGCACCTCATCCGTGGCGTGCCGTCAAAAGCCATCCCGGAGCTGGCGCGCAAAGAGCACATCGACCTGGTCGTCATGGGCACGGTCGGCCGCACCGGCATCCCCGGTTTTATCATGGGGAATACGGCCGAAACGATTCTCCACCAGATGCACTGTTCGGTCCTGGCGATCAAACCGCCGGGCTTTCAATCGCCCGTCACACTGGAAGCGTAAAGCCGATGCAGATTCTCTACACGGCACTGGCCCTGTTTCTTCTGCTTAACATCGCCGCGGGTCTGTGGCGTATCCTCCGGGGACCGACGGCCGCCGACCGCATGCTTTCGGTCCAGCTGATGGGCACCGCCTCGGTCGCCCTCCTTTTAATCATGGCGGAGATTCTGGGCAACCGGGCATTGCAGGACGTCGCTCTGCTTTTCGCCCTGCTTTCGGCCGTCGCCGCGGTCGCCTTTGTCCGGTACGCACCATCGGAAAAGGAGGCGGAGTATGACCCTGAGTGATTATGCCGCATCCGCCTGCATGACCGTCGGCGCGGTCTTCTTTCTTGCAGGAACCCTGGGCCTGTTCCGTTTCCCCGATCTCTATTGCCGGCTTCATGCGCTGACGAAAGCGGACAATACGGGGCTGGGCTTCGTCGTCCTCGGCCTTGCGATCCAGGCGGAAACCTGGCTTGCAGTCGTCAAACTCGTTATCATCTGGCTGCTCGTCCTTTTCGCCGGAGCCTCCGCCTCCTATCTGATCGCGGGGAACGCCTTCGAAAAAGGAACACGGTTTTGGAAGCGCTGAGCGTTTTGACATGGCTGCTCGACGGCCTGCTTTGCGGCACGTTGCTGCTGCTGGGCTGGAAGGTGCTGACGAGCCCGGACCTCTACGAGGCGATCATACTCTTCATGGCATTCGGGCTGCTGATGGCACTGGCCTGGGCGCGCCTGGGCGCCGTCGATGTCGCCATGGCCGAAGCGGCCATCGGTGCCGGGGTCACGGGTGCCCTGTTTCTGACGACCCTGGCGAAGCTAAGGGATCAACACGCAAAGGAGCCCGAATGAAACGGCGGTACCGCCGGCTCCTCGCCCTGCCCGCCTTTTTGCTTGCGGGCAGCCTGGGGTACGCGTTCCTGGCACTGCCCCAACCTTCAGAGACGGTCCCTTCCCTCGTCCGGAACAACCTTGCCGACAGCGGCGTTTCCAATCCGGTCACGGCGGTGCTGCTGAATTTCCGCGGCTACGACACCCTGCTGGAGATGGCGGTGCTTCTGGCCGCCGTGCCGGGGCGCACGCCCCCGGAGGCGCGTTTCAGGCGGGGTCGGTGCTTGCGGCGGCCGGCATCATCGTGCTGCTCTCCGGCCGGTCGGTGCCCAAACGGTTCCGGCACTTCCCGCTGCGGCTGCTGCTCGTCATCGGAACGGCGGGTTTTGCAGCGGCGGCGGCGCTCGGGCTCCTGGTCAACGGCCAGATGCTTCACTATCCCCCCGAAGATGCGGGGGCATGGATCTTCGCCGTCGAAACGGCGGCAACGGTCTCGATCGGCGTCACCTTGAGCGCGCTCTTTCTTGCCGTTGTGCCCGGGGAGGAGCCGAAACCATGACCCCGCCGATGATCTACGGGCTCACCGGCATTGCCCTGTTTTGTCTCAGCCTCTATGCCCTGATCGTTGAAAAACATCTTTTGCGCAAGATCCTTGCGATCAATCTGATGGGAAGCGGCGTCTTTCTCGTGCTCACCGCATTGGCCCGCCATCACACGCCGGTGCCCGACCCCGTGCCCCATGCCATGGTCATCACCGGGATCGTCGTGGAAATGATCAGCAATGTCCCCTGGGCGGTTATGCTTATCCTGCTTCCGCTGACCGGCGGCATGGGGGCTTTTTTGTGGCCCAGACGCAGTGTACCGATCGGGCTGACCGCCGTTTTTGGCGCTGCGGCCGCCGCCGCGGGACTCGCATACGTCGTCGCGCAACGGGGGGCGTACCACCACCCCGTCGGTGGCTGGGGCGCCCCGCTGGGCATCGATCTCTACGCCGATGCGCTCAGCCTGGCCATGCTCATAATGACCGCGCTCGTCGCCCTCGGAATCAGCGTGTACAGCACCCGCTATTTCGACGAGGAAAACGCCGGGCGGTTTTGGCCCCTCTGGCTCCTGACCCTCGCCGGCCTCAACGCCCTCTTTCTGTCGGCAGATGTCTTCAACTTCTACGTGACCCTTGAGCTGATCGGGCTCGGGGCGGTGGCCCTGACGGCGCTGGCCGGACGCGCGGATGCCCTCGTGGGCGCCACGCGCTATCTGCTGGCGGCACTACTGGGATCGATGACCTACCTGCTCGGTGTCGCGTTCCTGTACCACGGCTTCGGCGGCGTCGACCTCTTCCTCCTTGCAAAACACACGGAACCCTCCCCCTTCGCATGGGCGGCACTGGGGCTGATCGGCACGGGTCTGATGCTCAAGACCGCCCTGTTTCCGCTGCACTTCTGGCTGCCTTCGGCGCACTCCAGCGCGGCCGCACCGGTAAGTGCGCTGCTTTCCGCCCTGGTCATCAAGGCGGCCTTTTATATCCTTTTTCGGATCGGACTGGTCGTCTTCGGGGGATTTGAACTCGAAACGGTGCTGGTGCTGATCAGCGTGCTGGGTGCGGCCGCAGTCCTTTGGGGATCGGTCGCCGCGCTGCTGCAGCGCCGCCTGAAACTGATGATCGCCTATTCCACCATCGCGCAGGTCGGTTATCTTTTTTTGGCGCTCGGCTTTGCGCTGGGCCACCACGCAGCCGCGTTCCAGGCCACCGTCTACCTTGCGCTTTCGCACGCCTTTGCCAAAAGCGCCATGTTCCTGGTCGCGGGGAACCTCATCCGTTTTGACGGCCACGACAGCATCAAAGAGCTCAAGCAGATTGTGCTGCACCTGCCGGTAAGCGCGACGGCCTTCGCCCTGGCCGGGGTCAGCATCATAGGGCTGCCGCCCAGCGGCGGCTTTGTCGGCAAGTGGCTCCTGCTCGAAGCGGCGCTTGCCCAGGGGCAATGGGCCGTGGCCGTTGTCGTCATCGCCGGGAGCCTGCTGGCCGCGGCCTATGTCTTCAAAGTGCTGGGATTTACCTTTACACGGACGCCGATCGCGCAGGCGCCCCGGCGCCTGCCCCCTGCCATGGAATGGAGCGCGCTTTTTCTGGCGTTCGCGGCGCTGCTTATGGGGCTCATTCCCTCCGCCCTGCCGGCGTTTATTGAAACGGCAGCGCCGTTTTACGGTCCGGGAGCGCTGCCATGACCCCGAACGCATGGATGCCGATTCTGGTCGTACTGAGTTCGATGCTCCCGGGGCTGATGATCTTCCTGCTTTCCGAAACGCAGAAGCCGCTGAGGATTCTGCTCAACCTGCTCGGGGTGTTTGCCACCCTCTTTCTCGTCGTTTCGATGCTCGCGGGGGTCTACGGCGGGGAAGCCTATGAAACGCGCCTGCCGTTCCTGCCGCACCTCGACCTCGTCCTGCGTGCCGGCCCGCTCGCGCTGCTGTTTGCGACCCTCTCGAGTTTTCTGTGGTTCCTGACCACGGTATACGCCATCGGCTACCTGGAAGGTTCGGCGCACAGCAGCCGCTTTTTCGGCTTTTTCAGCCTCTGT
>JARROU010000011.1:0-11191 GCA_037383585.1 Campylobacterales bacterium
CCCAAAGGGGCGCCTCGTATCAGCCTCCCCTTTTTCCCCTTTACCTGTCTACAGGGTCATCTGGATCAGACTCTCGGCCCACATGCCCAGCTGGTCTTTGGAGAGCCTGCTGCTGAAACGGTTGATCTCCATGCCATTTTTGTACGCGATCACCGTCGGCAGCATGTTGACGTTGTACTGCCGCGCCAGATCGGCATCGGTAAGGGTATTGACCTTCAAAAAGCGCACTTCCAGCCCGAAAGCGGCAGCCGCTGCCTCGTAATCGGGAGCCATCTCCATACACGGACCGCAGTCGGGCGAATAGAAATCGACGAGCACAGGGATGTCATTATCGGCGATGTGCGCCTTGAACGCTTCCGCGTCGCACGCGACCGGCGTGGTATCCGTCAACGGATCTCCGCAGGCGCTGCAGGCGATTTCGGATTTTTCGACTTCGTTGGGAACGGTGTTGACAGCTTGGCAGTGGGGACAGACGATATTGAGGGTTTGCATGGCGGTACCTTCCATTGGGAGTATGCGCCCGGCGGCCGCCGGAGCCCATATTGGTTCGCAACGTGCAAAATCCGTGCCCACGGGGGCTTGAGGGGGGAAGAAGCGTTTACCCTTCTCTTTGAAACGGCACCCTCTCGATGGCGTCTTCGTCGAGGTTGTCCGCGAGCGTCCAGAACCAAGCATCGCCGTCGACCGGGCTTAAAAGCATGAACGCGGGATCGTCTGCAGCGAAATGCGCGAGGTAGTCGCGGGTGTCGATGAGCTGCTGCTTGACCCGCCGGTCGTCCACCGCTTTCATTGTTGCGCGGATGCGCAGCATTTTGGAAAAGTCCTGCGAAAGGTAGCAGAGTTCCACGTTCGGATTGGCGCGCAGCTGGCGCCCCACCGACTTGTCGGTCGACGACGTAAACCAGAGCTTTCCGTCGATGATATTGCTCAGAAAGCCGCGCACGTGAGGCTGCCCCTCCTCCGAAGTTGCGAGGGTGCAGACGGGGTTTTGTGAAATGAATGCCAGAATTTCCGGAGGCATAAATTACTCCTTTTTTTCGGCACAGTATAAAGAAGCGGGCGGAGGAATGCGAGTACGAATGCGCTTAAAAAGCGCAATATTGCGCTATCTGAATCGCGAAGCGTACTGCGTAGGCGTCTCGCCGAACGCCGTTTTGAAGCGGCGGGCCATGTAGGAGGCGGAGTTGAAGCCCGCACCGAGCGCGGCTTCGGTCACATTCTTCTCCCCCGACTCGAGCACCTTTTTGACATGCTGCAGCCGCACCCGTTCCAGGTACGCTCCCCCGCTCATCCCCAGCTCCGAGCGGAACAGCCGGCTGAAATGCGATACGGAAAGTCCCGCGACATCGGCAAGCGTTTTCTGCTCCACGTCGAACGCGTAGTTCAAATGAATGTATTCGACCGCGGCATTGATCCGGTTCTGAAGCGATACGGCTTCGCGGGAAGCCGGATGCTCCGAGAGCGTATTGCGGATGATCAGGTGGATCAGACTCTGCGCCAGCGAAGCACTGAGCGGCCGGGTCTGCTCGCGGCACGCCTGCATGAAAAGCTGGAGCAGCGGCTGAAGCCCTTCATCAAGCTCGAACATCTCGCCGTTGAAAACGGGTTTTTCGTCGCGGTACTGGGCATAAAGAGTGTCAAAACACCCGGCATCGATGAAAATCGCACAGTAGCGGGGCGGAAGGTAGTTTTGCACTTCATGATGCGCGATGCCCGGGGAAAGGCAGAAAAGATGACGGGGTTTCGGCGTAAACCGCCTGCCGTCCATCACGATCTGCGTCGCCTCGTCATACTGGTAGCTGAACATATAGGCGGGATGCTCATGTTCGGGCGTGACGGCATAGCCGCACTGGCCGCCGAGGGGGATGAAGGCGCAGACGTCGGGCGACACATAGGAATCGACGAAACGCAGCTGCGCTTCGGTGATGTCGCCGACGAGCGAACGGATCGTTCTGAGGGCGTCGGGCTCGATGGTCCGCATCTGCGAAACGCCTGCGTTACGCCACGTCGATGTCTTCGAGTTTGACCAGCTCTTCCATGATGGCGTTGTTGACGCGGATGGCCGACTCGATGACGACGTTTTGCAGCTTGGAGACGATGTTGAGCTTCAGCGGCCGGCTGCCCGGATAGCGGCGGATGAGGCGGTAGAGCTCTTCGAGGCGCGCAACGTCGTGTTCGAGGTGCAGCCGGAGCACCAGCGGTTCCTGCGGCTTCTCGACGATCTTCGTGCTGACCTTCTTGCTCTCTTTTTTGACCTCTTTGAGCGTCATGATCTTCGTGACGCTGGTACGGGTGAACATCTCGGTATGCGTGACTTTGACCTTGAAAGCGATCGGCTCGTCGAGGTTCATCTCCTCGAGCTTTTCGAGCTTGTCGCTGAAGAGCATCACCTCGAGGTTGCCGTGGAAGTCCATGAGGTTGACGATGCCGAACTGGTTGCCCTTTTTCGAGATCTTCTTCGTGATCTCCTCGACCTTCCCGATAAAGATCGCATAGGAGCCGTCGGCGATGTTCTCCAGGTCGGATGAGAGGGTATAGTCGAGCTGGTCCAGCTCTTCGCGGAAGTCGTCGAGCGGGTGGCCGGAGACGTAGAAGCCCAGCGTCTCCTTTTCAAATTCCAGGATCTGCTTGAGGCCGAACTCCGGTGCGTTCTCGAGGTTGAGCTGCACCGTCGTGACGTCGGCGTCGTCGCCGAAGAGGCTGCCTGCGGCGTTCTTGCGCGCCTGCATGGAGTCCTTGGCCGTATCGATCACCGTTTCCATCTGCTCGAGCAGCGCGCGGCGCGAGTAGCTGAAGCGGTCGAAACCGCCCGCCTTGGTAATGGATTCGAGCACCTTCTTGTTCACCTTCTGCGGGTCGATGCGGTTGACGAACTCCTGCAGGTCGACAAACGGACCCTCTTTGCGCACCTCGAGGACCGACTTGACCGCCGACGTCCCGACGCCCTTGATGGCGCCGAGCCCGAAGAGAATGTGGTCCTGCCCCTCTTTGCGGGTGGCGCTGAACTCGAGCTGCGAATCGTTAATGTCCGGCGGGGAGAGCTCGATGCCCATGCGCTTGACCTCATCGATGTACTTGACGACCTTGTCGGTGTTGTCCTTCTCCGAGGTCAGAAGCGCCGCCATGAACTCCTGCGGGTAGTAGGTCTTGAGCCACGCCGTCTGGAAGGTGACCATCGCGTACGCCGCCGAGTGGGATTTGTTGAAACCGTAGCCGGCGAACTTTTCGATCAGGTCGAACAGCGCCGAGGCTTTTTTGTAATCGAGCCCCTGTTTCTGCGCTCCTGCGGAGAACTCCCGGTTGTATTTTTCCATCAGGTCGGCTTTTTTCTTACCCATCGCCCGGCGGACGATGTCCGCCCCGCCGAGGCTGAAACCGCCGACCGTCTGGACGATCTGCATGACCTGCTCCTGGTAGACGATCATGCCGTAGGTGGGCTCCAGCGTCTCTTTGAGCATGTCGAAGCTAACCTCTTCGAACGGGTAGAAGATCTTCTTGCGCCCGTGCTTGCGCTCGATAAAGTCGTCAAGCATCCCCGACTCCATCGGTCCCGGACGGTACAGCGCCAGGACCGCGATCAGGTCTTCGAAGGAGGACGGTTTGAGCCGTTTGTTCAGGTCCTGCATCCCGCTCGATTCGATCTGGAACATCCCGACCGTCGCGCCGGACTGGATCACCCGGTAGACTTCCGGGTCGTCCACGTCGATCGTATTCCAGTCGATCGTTTTGCCGTAGCGCGCCTTGACGAGCTTGATGGCGCTGTCAATGACGTCGAGGGTCTTGAGGCCGAGGAAGTCGAACTTGATCAGGTCGACGTCCTCGAGGTAGTTGAGCGAGTACTGGGTGACGAAGGTCTCCTCTCCCGGCGGCTTGTAGATCGGCGTCTTCTTCCACAGCTCTTCATTCGAGATGACGACCCCCGCCGCGTGCATCCCGGCGTTGCGTTTGAGCCCTTCGAGCTTGAGGCTGAACTCCCAGACGCGCGCCGCCTGCGGGTCCGTGTCAATCAGCTCCTTGATCTTCGGCTCTTTTTGGAAGGCGCCCGGTTTGAAGTCGTCGCCTTTCTGCTTTCCGTTGAGGGTGATTCCCAGCTCTTCGGGGATGAGCTTGGCCATCTTGTCCGCCTGGCTCAGCGGCATGTCGAGGACGCGCGAAACGTCGCGGATGACCCCCTTGGCCAGCAGGGAACCGAAGGTAATGATCTGCGCCACCTGGTCGCGCCCGTACTTCTTGACGACGTAGTCGATGACCTCGCCGCGGCGCGCCTGCATGAAGTCCATATCGATATCGGGCATCGATACCCGTTCGGGGTTGAGGAAACGTTCGAACAGCAGGTCGTACTTCATCGGGTCGATGTCGGTGATCTCCAGCGCGTAGGCGACGAGGCTTCCCGCCGCCGAACCGCGTCCCGGCCCGACGGCGACGCCCATACGCTTGGCCTCGGCGACGAAGTCCCAGACGATGAGCATGTAGCCGGGGAACTTCATGGAGTTGATGACGTCCATTTCGTATTCGAGGCGTTCGCGGTACTCGTCGTGGCGCTCCGGCGGAACGTGCTTGAGGCGCTCTTCGAGCCCCAGCTTGCAGCGATAGACAAAATACTCCGCATCGTTCTTGTCCGCGGCGCCGAGCCATTTTTTCTTCTGCTCGTCCGTCGCGTCGGGCCCCAGCGGCGCATCGTCCTCGTGGTTGATGTCCAGTCCCTCTTTGGCGGCGTATTCGCGGGTGAACTTGAAGTTCGGCGGCGTCGGGTTGCCCAGTTTCAGCTCGAGGACGCACTTGTCGACGATCTCCTGCGTCGCTTCAAGCGCTTCTGGGATGTCCGCGTAGAGCCGCGCCATCTGCTCGGGGCTCTTGACGTAGAACTCGTGCACCGAGTGACGCATGCGGTTGGGGTCATCGTAGAGTTTATTCATCCCGATGCACATGAACGCCTCGTGGTACTGTGCGTCGTCGGGATAGGTGTAGTGCGTATCGTTCGTCGCGACGATCTTGATCCCCGTCTCCTGCGAGAGGCGCAGCAGCGGCTCGTCGATAAAGAGCTGGTCTCCGATGCCGTGGCGCATCAGCTCCAGGTAGAAATCGTCGCCGAAGATTTCCTTGTACTCCAGCGCCGCGCGTTTGGCCCCTTCGTACCCTTCCGCGCCGTTGCGGACGTTGCGTTCGTTGTTGGTATTGAGGTGCCAGCACACTTCGCCCTGCAGACACGCCGAAGTGCAGATGAGCCCTTCGCTGTGTTCGCGCAGCTCTTTTTTCGTGATGCGCGGGAAATAGTAGAAGCCGTTGATGTAGGCCATCGAGGAGAGGTACATCAGGTTCTCGTACCCCTTCTGGTTCTTGGCGTAGAGGCAGATGTGGAACCGCTGTTTCGTGCTTTTATCGTCGAGCGTTTCGCCATTGTGGATGTAGCCTTCCATCCCGATAATGGGCTTGATCCCCGCGTCCTTCATCTGATACCAGAAGTCGATGGCCCCGAACATGTTGCCGTGATCGGTCATCGCCACGGCGCTCATTCCCAGTTCTTTGACGCGTTTGGCGAGGTTGCTGATCTTGTTCGCGCCGTCCAGCAGTGAGTATTCGGTATGCAGATGCAGATGGGTAAAAGGGGGTGTGCTCATGATCGTCCTGTCAGCCTAAAGTAGAACTCTGATTATAAGCTGTAGGCTCTAAAAGGAGGCTGTATCCGGAAGGCTTCTTCCAACATGTTATGATAATACTATCTATAAGGCGAATGCGAGGTGTCCCATCGACGATTTAAGGCGCTTTTTACTCCGTCAGGGCGAACGGTTCGGCAAAGCGGCGTGGATGTTCTACGCTCTCGTTTTCCTGCTGATCATGACCGGGCTGCTTGCCCTGGTCTACGCGCTTTTCGGCTGGCTGATGGTGCAGAGCCCCGCCGCGGTGCTGCTGCTGACGGGGGTGCTCGTCCTCCTTATCCTTTATCTAAATCTTCGCCAAAAAAAGTAAGCCGTCCCTCTATCACTCTTGGTTATCTTTTGATATACTCAAACAACAGCTGCATGTTCTGCGTGAACACGGTTGCACGGGGTACCGTGATCGAAGATGCGGCGATGGCAAGCCATGGGAAGGATTAAGCATGAAACGGGACACGCATGATCAATATGCAGGCTTGAAGCGGCGCTTCGGAAGCGTGCTTCTGGTGCTGTCGCTTGGAGCGGCAGGCACGTTACAGGCAGAGGTCGAGCGCAAAAGCTGCGAACAGGCCGACAGCGGCGAACGCATCAAGTGCAAGACGGAAAACTACCAGGCGCAGATGAGCGAACTCGTCGACGAACTGACGAGCGACGGAAGCGACCTGCTGACGCCGGAGATGAAGACAAACCTCAAAAATTCCCGGGACCGCACAAACCGGGCCATTGAACGGACCGATGCCAAAGGCTTCAAGCGGATGACCAAAAAATCGGAGCCCGAATGCTATATCAAGGAGTTCGTCACCGATGACCCCGACCACCCCGCCTACGGGGACGGCGACGACGACGGCATCTGTACCAAGCATGAGATCTGCGAAGAACTCCTCAACGACCAGGTCGGGGACGAAGACGGCATCTGCGAAAAGCTGCACACAACGGGCAAGCCGATCCAGGAGGCCTGCGTCAAGGTGTGCGAGCGGGAGACCATCGACGCCAACGAGGAAAATTACGACGAGGAGGCCAGCCAGGATGTCGAGGATTCCCTGGACGAGATCTCCGACATCATCGCCGCGACCAATGAGAAGGTAAAAAAGAAAATGGCGCTTCAGGCCACCCTGGAACAACTCTCCGTAGAGGGTGAGGACGCCTGTTCCGACGTCCTGGTAGGAACGCGCCGCTTCTCGGCACTGGAGCTGGTCGCCATCTACGAAGGTGCGACGGCCGCGAAGCTCGCCGCCGATGTCTGCCGGGACACCTGCACGCAATCCTCCTTCGGCTTCAACTGCCGCATGGCCTGTCTGGCCGTAGGGATGGGCGAGAACATCATGAACATGCTGACCGTGGCGGCAGAGGTTCAGGATGACAGCGTTACCGGCTCCCGCGTGGATGCCTCCAGCGAATGTCTGGAAACCCTGGGCGCCAAGATCAACGGGATCGAAAAGAAACTCGAAGAGGTGCTTCTGCTTTTGAATACCCCGACCGGGAAACGGCCGACCTTCCCGGAGAAACAGTAACATCCGCACAGCCGCAGACCCGTGCGGCTGCCGGGGCACCGGAACGCCGCCGGCGCATCGCGCTATAATTGCGCCATGACCCTTCTATTTGAAAACAGCGATTTCGTCCTGATCAGCAAACCCGCCGGCATGAACTTCCACAGCGAAACGGAGGCGGGCTTCGTCGTGAAGGCGAAGGCGCTGACCGGCGCCGGCGAGCTCTACCCCGTCCACCGCCTCGACAAGATGACCTCCGGGCTCGTGCTGCTGGCGAAGACGAAAACGGCGGCGCAGCGGTTCGGGGAGCTGTTCGAACGGCGCGCCATCGAGAAGTACTACCTCGCGATCAGCCTGCGCAAGCCGAAGAAGAAACAGGGCTGGATCAAAGGGGACATGGCCAAAGCGCGGCGCGGGGACTGGAAACTGGCGAAAACGATGGACAACCCCGCGATCACCCGCTTCGTCTCCGCGCCGCTGCGCGAACACGAGCGCGCCTTCCTCGTCAAGCTTTACACCGGCAAAACCCACCAGATCCGCGTCGCCCTCAAAAGCCTCGGCTCCCCCGTCGCCGGGGACGAGCGGTACGCGGACAAAACCGAAGCGCAGAAGGAGGAGCGCGGCTACCTGCACGCCTACGCGCTGCGCTTCACCTACGGCGGCGAAGCCTTCGCGTTCGTCGCGCCGCCCGAAGCGGGCGAACGGTTTAGCAGCCCGGAATTCAAGGCCCTGCTGAAAACATGGAACGCGCCCTGGGACTTCTTCAGCGAAAAATAGCGCTGAGTCCTGACGGCTTTCATTAATTTTCATAATACTTTTCTGCGTTATACTGGGCGTATCCCACAACGGAGTCCGGTGTGAAACCCTCCCATTACGATGTGCTGATCATCGGCGGCGGCGTCTCGGGCGCGGCGCTCTTTTACGAACTGGAGCGCTACAGCGATGTCGGCAGTCTCTGCCTGCTCGAAAAATACGGCGCGCTCGCCACGCTCAATTCCAGCGCCACCTCCAACTCCCAGACCCTGCACTGCGGCGACATCGAGACCAACTACACGCTCGAGAAGGCGGCCAAGGTCAAACGGACCGCCAAGATGGTGGAGAAATACTGCCTGCAGCACGGCTACGAGAACGACATCATTTACGCCCACCAGAAGATGGCGCTGGGCGTCGGCTACGACGAGGTCGATTTCATGACCAAGCGCCACAGCGAGTTCAGCACCCTCTACCCCTACCTGCAAGTCTTTGACCGCGAAACCCTCAAGCGCATCGAACCCGCCGTCATCTTCGACGAACACGGGCGCGAGCGCAAAGACGAAGTGATCGGCGTCGGCGTGCAGGGCGAATACACGACCGTCGATTTCCGTCGGCTGAGCGAATCGTTCGTCGCCAACGCCCTCAAAAGCGAAAAAACGCGCACCGACCTTTTTTTCGACCAGCAGGTTCGGCACATCGAAAAACGCGGCGACCTCTTCGAAGTCCGCACCGGCAGCGAGACGTACTACGCTTCCTTCGTCGTCGTCGATGCCGGGGCGCACAGCCTCTTTCTCGCCCACCGCATGGGCCACGGGCTCGATTACGGCATTCTGCCGATGGCGGGCAGTTTCTACCGTTCGACCAAACACATCCTCAACGGAAAGGTCTACATGGTCCAGAATCCGAAACTCCCCTTTGCCGCCCTGCACGGCGACCCGGACCTGCTTTTGGACGGTCTGACCCGCTTCGGGCCGACGGCGCTGATGCTGCCAAAGCTCGAACGCTACAAGCGGGGGACCCACCTCGACTTCCTCCGCACGCTGCGACTGGACCACAACGTGGTGCGCATCTTCTACGACCTGCTCAAAGACGACGATATCCGCAACTACGTGCTGCGGAACTTCCTCTTCGAAGTGCCGTGGCTGAACAAGCGCCTCTTCGTCAAAGACGCGCGCAAGATCGTGCCGTCGCTGCAGCTGGGCGACATCGAATACGCCTCGGGCTTCGGCGGCGTCCGCCCCCAGGTGCTCGACAAAAAGAACCGCAAGCTGATGCTGGGCGAAGCCTCCATCGACACCGGCGAGGGGATCGTCTTCAACATGACCCCCTCCCCCGGTGCGACGAGCTGCCTCGGCAATGCCCGGCGCGACGCGGAGCGGATCTGCGCGCACCTGAACCGGCATTTCGACGCGGCACGGTTCGACGCCGAACTGACCGAAGGAGAGCTGCCATGAAATCGCTGCTTTACATCACGGACCAGCAGGAGTATGCCGATCACGGCACGATCGCTCCGTTGTTCGGCCGCTACCTCAAAGCGCACATGCAGGTCCGGATCGTCTACTATACCCGCTACAAGGACAGTTTTCAGTGCAAGGGCGATCAGTGCATCGTCCCCGAATCGCAGCTGCACCGCATCATAGCTTCCCTGCATGAAGCCGGGATGGACCCCGGACAGTTCGACATCGTGCTTGTACGCAACAGCTTCACCGTGTTAAAAGAGGTCCTGTCCCACCGCGAGCGGTTCGGATACAAGGTCGGCTTCCGCCTCTCGTTCCCGAAAAACGAGACCGCCTACGCGGCCATGATGGCCAAATACGACCGCGCTTTTTTCGCCCGGGCCGCGCTGCGCCTGAAACGCTGGAAAGAACGGCGTCTCATCGAACGCTGCGACCTGTTCCTCCCCTCCTCGGCCATGATGGCCGCCGGACTCTATCCGGGACTGGCGGTGCCGACGTTCCCCCTGCCCGCCGGGATCGATCCCGAGCGCACCCAAGCGCCGAAACCCGCTTTTGCCGCGCCCCGCCGATTCATCTACGTCGGTTCCCTCGACCCGCTGCGCCGTTTCGAGACGGTACTCGACGCGTTTGCCGATCTCGTCGACCGCGAGTGGCGTCTCGACATCTCCACCTTCAACCCGACCTACCTCAAAACCCTTCTGCGGCGCTACCCGCAGCTCGAATCCCGTGTCAGGATCTTACAGGCCTCCGACCTCGACGCGCTGGGCGAACAGATACGCGCCTGCGACATCGGCCTGGCCCTGATGCCGGCCCTGCCGATTTTCGCCACGACGCTGCCGGCAAAGGTCATGGACTACTACGCCTCGGGCGTGCCTGTCCTGCTGACGGACACGCCGAAAAACCGCGACCGCCTGGGCGACGGAGACGAAGCCTTCTTCTGCACCTTCGAGCGTTCCGCGATCGCGCGCAAACTGGGATACCTGATGGAACAAGACGATGACACCCTGCGCAGCGTGCGTCAAAAGGGGCTGCAGCGGCTGATCGGTGCCGGAAGGAGCTACGACACGATGGCCCTTCAGCTCAGTCGCCGCATCGACGCCCTGTAAACCGAAGCGCCCTCTGAGCTCTCCTTGGCTAGAATAGGGAAATTTATCGAAGGAGAAAATATGTCTGTATTTGAAATCGTTTCAGTCCAAAAAGAGGCCAATATCTACTTTAACGGCCAGGTGACCAGCCGCTCGCTTACGTTCGCCGACGGCAGCACCAAGTCCCTGGGCATCATGCAGCCGGGAGAATACGAGTTCGGAACGGATGCCCCCGAACTGATGGAGATCTGCAGCGGTGAGCTCGAGGTGAAACTGCCCGGCTCCGACACCTGGAAAAACATCCGCGGCGGCGAAAACTTCAACGTCGAAGGCAACTCAAAATTCCAGGTACGGGCCCGCACCGTCGTCGACTACTGCTGCCACTACCTGTAACCGTCTCGCCGGCGCCTACTCGCAGTAGGTGGCGAGCACGCCGCCTTTGAGCGTCTCATACATCTCGTCCCCGACGAGTTTCTTCACGATCTGAAGTCCAAAACAGATCGCCGTACCCGGTCCGCGCGAGGTCATGACATTTCGGTCTTCAACGACCTGCTGACGGTCCCCCAGATACCCCTCGGTCCTGATCTGCTCCTCGACACTTGGATAGCAGGTAAACTGCTCTTTAAGCACCCCCGCCGCATTGAGCGCAAACGGCGCCGCGCAGATCGCGCCGATCTGTTTGTCTTTTTCATCCATCTCCCCCAGCAGGAACTGCACGGCTTCGTCTGCAGCCAGACGCTTCGTGCCGCCCCAGC
>JARROU010000012.1:0-12401 GCA_037383585.1 Campylobacterales bacterium
CAAATACGCCGGCAAATTTATCGAGGACATCGCCCGCCGCGACCCGCGCTACCTGGAATGGATGCTGCGCAGCCTCTCGGACCTGGACGAAGACCTGCGATACAGCATCGAATATTATATGAACGAGGTACGAGGATGAAACCGCTGACAAAACGGATCATAGCCGGAAAATACAAGGGCAAAGTGCTGCAGCTGCCCTCAAAGACGACGACACGCAGTTCCAAGGGGATCGTGCTGGAATCCTATTTCAACACCCTTCAGTTCGAGATCATGACAGCGTCCTGGTCGAACTCTTCTCGGGCAGCGGCTCGATCGGGCTTGAAGCCCTCAGCCGCGGGGCGAAGCAGATCATTTTCATGGAACGCGACCGCGCGGCGCTGAAGGTGCTCAAAAGCAACATCGCCCAGACCGACCCGTCGGCGTGCGAGGTCGTCGCCGGTGACACGTTCGAGACGATTGGACAGGTGCTCTCCCGGCTGAAACAGCTGCGGGAAAAGGCCTATTTTTTCATCGATCCTCCTTTTTCCATCCGCGAGGGCCATGAGGACATTTACGACCGCATGATCAATCTGATCGCGCGGCTGCCGCGCGAATCGGTGCGCCTGATCACGATCGAGCACATGAGCGCGCTGGAGCTTCCCGATGCGATCGGACCGTATACTTTGCAAAAACGCAAAAAGTTTGGGAAAACGTCGCTGAGTTATTACCTGTAAATTTTCTTGGCTATACTTGCGCCAAATCTGAAAGAAGAGCCGTCCATGGATTACTGGAACCACATCTACGAGCATTTCAACCCCGTCGCATTTTCGCTGTTCGGGCTCCCGGTGCACTGGTACGGGATGATGTATGTGCTTGCCCTTGTCGCAGCGCTGTACGGGGCGAAATTGTATGTCATGCATGACAAGGTCCCCGTCGATACGCTGTCGCTCGATGCCTATTTCATCTGGGTCGAGGTCGGCGTCATCCTGGGGGCGCGGCTGGGCTACATCCTTTTTTATGATCCCGATACATCGTATTACCTGACGCATCCGTGGCAGATCTTCAACCCCTTCAAAGACGGCGAATTCGTCGGCATCCGCGGGATGAGCTACCACGGGGCCGTGATTGGGTTCTTTATCGCATCATACCTCTTCAGCCGCCGTCGACAGGTAAATTTCGGCCTTCTGATGGACATCGTGGCCGTCGCCGTTCCGCTGGGCTACGTATTCGGGCGCATCGGCAATTTCCTCAACCAGGAACTCATCGGCCGCGCGACGGACGTGCCGTGGGGCATCTACGTGGGCGGCGTGCTGCGCCATCCGTCGCAGCTGTACGAGGCGGTGCTTGAAGGCGTGGTCGTCTTTTTGGTCATCTGGCTCTACCGTCGCTACAGCCGGTTCCGGGGGGAACTGATCCTGCTGTACTAAACGCTAAGAGCTGAGTGAGTAGTGAGTCGGCGTAGCCGGTCACGCTTGCGAAACAATCTTCTCTGCTGACAACTGCCTACTACCCACTACTAACGACACACCGCCGACTAGGAGTTGGTGTCGTAGATCCCCGTGTTCGCGCCTTTCCAGCGGCGGTGGCACCAGAACCAGAATTTCGGTTCCGCCCGGACGATGCGCTCCATGACGTCGGACTGGCGCTGCGTGGCGATCCGGATGTCTTCTTCCGCATTATCCGTGTTCGGGACGGGCACTTCCTCCTCGAACCGGACGGTATAGTGTTCCTCATCCTCCGTATGGATAAAGACCGGGATGACCGCGGCGTTGTATTTTCGGGCCAGAAAGGCGGGCGCGGAGGTCTGCGTCACCTGTTCGCCGAAAAAGTCGACAACGATGCTCTCCCGCGGCCGGATGTTCTGGTCGATCATCAGCGAAATCGCCTCCCCTTTTTTCAGCGCCCTCGTCAGCCGTTTGACCGCACCGTGCTTTTCCGTCATGTGCATGTTCAGCCGAGAGCGCGATTCGAGCAGGTAGCGGTCGAACCAGAGGTTGTTGAGCTGTTTGTGGATGCTGACCGTCGGCATGATCTGCGACGCGATCGCCGTTGCGCCGAGCTCCCAGTTCCCGAAATGGCCGGAGACGAAGATGACGGGGCGCCCGTCGCGGCGGGCTTTTTCGACGACGTCGCGGTTCTCGAAGCGGACCAGGCGCGACTGGCGTGCCGCCGTCATTCGGCGGTTTTCGAGCACCTGCAGGAAATTGAGCATCAGGTTGCGGTAGCAGTAGCGCGTGATCGTTTCGGCTTCTTTTTCGCCGATCGCTCCTTCGTAGGCGATTTCAAGGTTGCGGCGCACGACGGCGCGGTAGCGCCGGTCGATGGTATAGGCCAGCGAGGCCAGAAAAACGAAAAAGGCTTTGCGCAGTGAAAAGGGCAGCAGCATCAAAAGGAATTCGATGCCGCGGAAAAAATAATACAGGATCATAGCAGCTCCATCGCTTTTTGGATGACGGTCTCGGGGGGGATGGTCCCGATGCTCATGTCCGTCTTGTCGATGCGGAGGATGTCGACGTCGGAATCCGATTCGATCGCTACGTTTTGTTCGGTTTCGAACATCATCCGCGGGGTCGTCGGGCCGAAAAGGACGATCGAGGGACGGTTGAGCGCCCAGGCGAGATGGGTCGGCCCCGTATCGCCGCCGATGGTAAGCGCCGCATGGCCGATGAGGTCGCGCAGGCCTGCGAGGCTCAGCTTCGGGGCGCAGCGTGCGCTGCCGCACTGCGCGGCAATCCATTCCGCGTCCGCGCGTTCCGCCTCCGAGCCCCAGACGAGCAGGCACGGGTGCGGCAGGGCGCGGCACACGTCGGCGAGCCGCTCGGGCGGGTAGCACTTTGAGGGCCAGGAGGCCCCGACGACGACGGCGACGTAGGGGGATGACTCCAGGAAGTCCGGGCGTGCTCCGACAAAGAGCGCCGGGGCCTTGGCACGGATTTCGTCGTCGCCGACCTGATAGCCGAGTGCGCGCGCGACTAGGTCGCAGTTGCGGCGGATGATGTTGGCTTCGTAGGGGATGAAGACGCGGTCGCGGTAAAAGAGCGCGGCAATCCCCTCGCGGGCCGAGGCGGCGTCGAAACCGTGAACGTTCCCGCCGGCCAGCCGGGCCACAAGGGCGGATTTGAGCAGCCCCTGCATGTCGATAATGTGCTCATAAGGCCCCAGTGCGCGCAGGGCGCGTACCGTTTCGCGCAGGAGGCGGAAACTCTTTTCGCGTTTGAGCCGCTTGAGCGGGACGCCGTGCACCCGTTCGAGTTCGGGGTGCGGCTGCAGGATCGGGGCGAACTGCTCCTCGGTGATCCAGTCGATGCGGGCCTCGGGAGCGTGTTTCCGGATGAACTGCAAAACGACGGCACTGTTGATGATGTCGCCCAGGGCACTGAGTCGGACGATGGCGATGCGCGGCTGATTCATGGCGGTATTATAGCGACAATCGCTTGACGCCCCGTCACGGCGCAGGCGCTGTCTTTTAGCTCACTTCCATGCGCTCTAGGGTATAATCACGTAAACTAACTTCACAGACGGGGATGCCAATGGTCGCGCGCGACATACAGAATTTTTCCGAGATCCGCACCAAGGCCCGTGCCTATTTCTGCTATCTGTTTTCCAAGAATCTGCCCAACCGTCTTCCTTCCATCACGCCCGAAGCGGTCGTAGCGCGGCTGCAGAAGATCATGGGGGACCTCTCCGATGCCGAGGGCGTCTATCTGCTTGATCAAAAAGGGGTTCAGGTCAGCCCGTCGTACCTGCCCAACGGAAAACAGGTCGACGAAGACGTCGGACGTATCCGTTCGGACCGGGCCTACTACTACCGCGCCGCCCGGGAAAAGCGCTGCTCCATCACCGATCCGTACCCGTCGCTGATCACGCAGGATCTTACGATCACCGCCTCGCAGCCGATTTTCGACGAAGAGGGCAAGCTGATGTACGTGGCCTGCCTCGACATGCCGCTTGACTCCGTACTGACGCTGACCCATCCGATGGCGCTGCATTCGTTTTACGGGCGCCTGTTCCGCTACGGCTATGCTGCATTCACATTCATGCTGGCCATGGTGGCGCTGCTGCTGTTCATCAAGAGCGTGACGACCTTTCTGCACTTAGGGTATGACATCAAAGAGATCAAGATCAAAGAGGTGTTCGAATCGACGATTCTGCTGACGCTGGCCCTGGCGATATTCGATCTGGTCAAAACCCTCTTCGAAGAGGAAGTGCTCGGGCGATACCGGCAGGACAGCGAAGCTTCCGATCCGCACAAGACGATGGTGCGGTTCCTGGGTTCCATTATCATCGCGCTCTCCATCGAGGCGCTGATGCTGGTGTTCAAGTTTGCCATGACGGACCCTGAGAAGCTGCTTAACGCCAATTACATTATCGGCGGGGTTGCGCTGCTGCTGCTCTCCCTGGCGGTCTACATCAAATTTACGAAAAAAGCGATAGAACAATGATAGGAATCTGCGATTACAGGATGGGGAACCTCGCCAGCGTCAAAAACGCCTTTGCACTGCTGGGCGAATCGGTCGCCGTCGAGAGCGACCCGGACAAGCTGGCGGGGTACGACCGTCTGATCCTCCCCGGGGTGGGGGCCTTCGGCGACGCCATGGAACACCTGCGCGAGCGGGGGATGGACGAAGCGCTCAAAGCGTACGCCGGCAGCGGAAAGCCGATGCTGGGCATCTGTCTGGGCATGCAGCTGCTGTTCGAGAGCAGCGAGGAGTTCGGTCCGAATCCGGGGCTTGGGCTGATCAAGGGGAAGGTCGTCGCGTTCGACCCCGCCCGGTTCGACCATCCGCTGAAAGTGCCGCATATGGGCTGGAACCGGATGTTCACGAAGCCTCACCCGCTTTTCGAGGGGCTCGATGAGGCGCATTACCTCTATTTCGTCCACTCGTACCATGCGGTGGCGAAAGAGGAGGCCGACATCATCGGCGAAACGGAGTACGGCTACCGCTTTACGAGCGCCGTGGCGCACGACAACGTGATGGGCATCCAGCCGCACCCGGAAAAAAGCCACAAGAACGGGCTGCAGATTCTGAAAAACTTTATTAATCTATAGGAAGAAACGATGACGATATTACCGGCGATTGATCTAAAAGACGGCGAGGCTGTCCGCCTTACGAAAGGGCTGATGAACAGCGCAAAAGTCTATTCGTCCCAGCCGTGGGAACTGGTCAAGCAATTTGAAGAGCTGGGGGCCGAATGGGTCCACCTCGTCGATCTCAACGGCGCCTTTGCCGGAGAACCGAAAAACCTGGAGCAGATTGAAAAGATCCGCAAAAACTGCAGCGTCAAGCTGGAGCTCGGCGGGGGCATCCGCGACGAAGAAACGATCCGGCGCTACCTCGACCTGGGGATCGACCGGGTCATCCTCGGTTCCATCGCGGTCAGGGATCCGGAGTTCGTCAAGGCCATGGCGGCAAAATATCCCGTCGTCGTCGGGATCGACGCGATTGACGGTTATGTCGCCGTCGAAGGATGGGGCGAAGTGAGCGAGATGAAGGCAACGGATCTTGCGAAGGCGTTTGCCGATGCCGGCGTCGAAGCGATCATCTGTACCGACGTTGGCCGCGACGGAACGCTGGAGGGGGTGAACGTCGATTTTACCCTCGACATCGCCCGCGCTTCGGGGATTCCCACGATCGCCAGCGGCGGGGTGCGAGACGACAGCGATCTTGCGGCGCTGGCGGTCACGGATGAGGTCGCCGGCGTCATTATCGGAAAAGCGTTTTACGAGGGTACGATCGATCTCGAAGAGGTGCTCAAGGTGTACGGTAATGGATGAGGTCTATTACGAGCTGACGGTTAATCCGTCGTCGCACCGTGAACTCTTCGCCGATTTCCTCGCCGATACGCTTCCGGTAGGTTTCGAAGAGACGGAGGCAGGTTTCATCATTCGCAGCGAGGATGATCTTGAGACGATCCAGTGGGGGCTCGAGCAGTTTGCCGAGGCGCTGCAAAAGGCGCTCGGAAGCGCCGTCGATGTCGACATGACACTGGAGAAAAAGCGTACCGAGGACTGGGTCAGGGCCTATCAGGAAAGCGTCACTCCGGTCGATGTCGCCCCCTTCTATGTCCATCCGACCTGGAGCGAGCCGCATCCGGATCGCATCAATATCGTCATCGATCCGGCCCTGGCGTTCGGGACCGGACATCATCCCACGACGGCGTCGTGCCTCGAAGCCGTCGGACGCTGCGTCAAGCCCGACGACGATGTCATTGACGTGGGGTGCGGCAGCGGAATTCTTTCCATTGCGGCGTGCAAGCTCGGCGCCAACGTCGACGCGTGCGATACCGACCCGGTCTCCGTGGGGAACACGCTGGAAAACTGCGACCTCAACGAGGTGGATCTGCGGCACATCTGGGAAGGTTCTGCGGCACAGGCGACGGGCACCTACGACGTCGTCATCGCCAACATCGTCGCGGACGTCCTTGTCTTCATTGCCGATGAACTGAAAAAGCTGTTGCGGCCGGAGGGAAGGTTGATTCTTTCAGGCATATTGGATAAATATGAGGCTAAAATTGTGGAGGCTTACGCGGACATGGACGTTGCGGAGCGAATCGTAAAAGACGAATGGGTCACGCTGGTCGTGACATCAAAAGGATAAAAGCTATATGGCGAAACAAGACAATAACAATCAACCCGATAACAATAACAAGAATTTTTTCAACCAGAATCCCCTGATCACCTTCGCGATCTTTTCCGTGATCGTGATCCTGATCTTCAAAGCCCTCATCGGTGAACAGGGTGGCAACGGGGTCATCGGACAGAGCGTCAGCAAAACGAAGGAAGTCAGCTATTCGGAGCTAAAAGAACTCGTCAAGGGCGGTGCGGTCAGCAAGGTGGCGATCGGGCAGTCGTATATCCGTGCACTGGGCGAACAGAACGGCCAGAAGATCACCTATACGACGCGCAAGGTCGCCGACGACGACACACTGGTGCCTCTGCTGGACAAAGCGGGTGTAGAGTACAGCGGTTTCTCCGAATCGAACTGGTTCACCGAAATGTTCGGATGGCTGCTGCCGTTCCTGATCATCATCGCCATCTGGATGTTCCTCGCGGGACGGATGCAGCGGAACATGGGCGGCGGCATTCTCGGCATGGGCAATTCCAAAAAACTGGTCAATTCCGAAAAACCGAAAACGAAATTCGATGACGTCGCCGGCGCGGAAGAGGCCAAAGAGGAAGTGCACGAGATCGTCGACTTCCTCCGCTTTCCGGAACGCTACGTCGAGCTGGGTGCCAAGATCCCCAAAGGCGTGCTGCTCGTCGGCAGCCCGGGTACCGGTAAGACGCTGCTGGCCAAAGCGGTCGCGGGCGAGGCGGACGTTCCGTTCTTCTCCGTTTCGGGTTCGAGCTTTATCGAGATGTTTGTCGGCGTCGGTGCCGCACGGGTGCGCGACCTGTTTGAACAGGCGAAAAAAGACGCCCCTTCGATTATCTTCATCGACGAGATCGATGCGATCGGTAAAAGCCGGGCCGCCGGCGGCATGATGGGCGGCAATGACGAACGGGAGCAGACCCTCAACCAGCTGCTGGCGGAGATGGACGGTTTCAGCACCGATACGCCGATCATCATCCTGGCGGCGACGAACCGTCCGGAGGTCCTGGACCCCGCACTGCTGCGTCCGGGGCGCTTTGACCGTCAGGTTCTGGTGGACAAACCCGACTACGAGGGGCGTATCGCCATCTTGAAGGTACATGTCAAGGGCATCAAGATCGACGAAGACGTCGACCTCGAGGAGATCGCACGCCTGACGGCCGGACTGGCCGGGGCGGATCTGGCGAACATTATCAACGAAGCGGCGCTGCTCGCGGGCCGCAAGAACCAGAAGACGGTGCACCAGCGTGACATCCGCGAATCGGTCGAACGTGCGATCGCCGGTCTGGCGAAGAAGAGCCGCCGCATCGACGAGAAGGAAAAACGCATTGTCGCCTACCACGAGTGCGGTCACGCGCTGCTCGCGGAGACGACCAAAGGGGCGAAAAAGGTCTCCAAGGTCTCCATCGTTCCGCGCGGCCTTGCGGCACTGGGGTACACCCTCAATACACCCGAAGAGAACAAGTACCTTGCCCAGAAGCATGAACTGCTGGCCGAAGTCGACGTTCTGCTGGGCGGCCGTGCGGCAGAAGAGGTCTTTATCGGCGAGATTTCGACCGGTGCGAGCAACGACCTTGAACGTGCCACCGATATCATCAAGTCGATGGTACAGGTGTACGGCATGAGCGACGTGGCGGGACTGATGGTGCTGGAAAAACAGCGCAATTCCTTCCTCGGCGGCGGTATGGCCCAGGCCCGCGAATACAGCGAGAAAATGGCACAGGATATGGACGGGTTCATTAAAGAAACCCTGGAATCGCATTACAGCGATGTTAAGGCGCGCCTCGAAGAGTACCGAGGTGCGATCGAGGACATGGTGGGACTGCTTTACAAAAGTGAGAACATCACGGGCAAAGAGGTCCGTGAGATTATCCGTACCTTCGAAGAGAAGCATGGCATTGAGAGCCGTCTGGATGAAGATGCGGACAAAGAGGCCGGCCGTGAAGTGGCCGAGGATCTTTCACAGCACAGCAATACCGTGCAAGAAGGTAACGCGGAGAACCAATGAAAACGGCAACGGACCTGATCTTAAAAGAAGGGTGGAAGCCGGTTGCATATGCGGTAGCAGGTGCGGTACTGCTCTCGCTTCTGGGGTTCGGTCTGCTTGCTGTTATTGCATTGGTTTTCGCAGGGGTGCTGGTTTGGAATTACCGGCAACCGGTGCGGACAGTATCGCATTTTGAAAAGGGGAGCGTCACATCGCCGTGCGACGGAAAAGTCGCGGGGATCGAGACGGATCCCGACGGAAGCGTGACGGTTGCGATCGAGACGGGATGTCTGGACGGCTCGCTGCTGACCATGCCGTTCGAAGGCGAACTGTCCTACTGCTCTGTAACGCGCGGTGCCCGGCTCGGGCGGAAAAGCGCACTCTTTGAGCGCCTAAACGAACAGGGGATGATCGTCTTTGAGAACGAAAGCGGAAGAAGCGTACGCATAACGCATACGCTGGTCTACACCCCCGCACCGCTGGTCCTCGATGCTCAAACGAGCAAACGCCGTCTGCGCGGAGAGCGTTACGGCGTACTGGCGCAGGGACTTACCCTGATCCATCTGCCGGCATCGACGCGTGTCGCGGTCAATCCGGGCGAATCCGTCTACGCGACGGAGACCCTTTTGGGGTATATGAGATAACCGATGGCAGCCTCACCGCGCTCGATCGCCTACCTGCTGCCGAACCTCTTTACCGCCGCCAGCATCTTCGCCGGGGTGTACAGTATGATCGCCGCGACGGAAGGGCGTTTCGTCTTTGCGGCGTGGATGATCCTCCTTTCATTGATTTTTGACGGTCTTGACGGACGCGTGGCGCGTCTGACCAACACTTGCAGCCGGTTCGGCGTGGAGTTCGATTCCCTGGCAGACTTGATCGCCTTCGGGGCCGCCCCGGCGATGCTCATCTACCTTTATGTCGGACACGAGTACGGGCGTTACGGAGTGCTGGTCAGCGCGCTTTTCATTATCTTCGGTGCGATCCGGCTTGCGCGCTTCAACGTGATGACGGCGCAGACGGAGCCTTCCGTATTTATCGGGGTCCCCATCCCGACGGCAGCCACTTTCGCCGCCGTACTGGTGCTGCTCTTTACGAAATACGGCGGACACGGCGAATACGGCTGGATCATTCTCGCCGGGGCCCTGGTGACCGCGCTGCTGATGGTCAGCAACATCCGCTATCCGAGTTTCAAGAAGGTGGATATGCATGCGATGCACGTCAAGCGGATACTGGTCGCACTGCTGTTCGCCGCTTCGTTGATTTTCCTCTATCCGATCGAGGGCGTCGCGCTCCTGTTCACCCTCTATATTCTTTATGGGCCGATCCGCGCCGCTTGGTATCTTTACAGCCGTTTCCGTCTGATGAAGACCCATAAAAAGCGCCGCGAAAAGCGAGAGGAGTAGCGAAGCAATGAAGGCCAAACTTACGATTGTCTTCGACAATTACGCCTACGAGCCCGGTTTTGCGACGTTGTGGGGGTTCGCCTGTTTCGTCCGCCTGCCGCACACTGCATTTCTGTTCGATACGGGAAGCAACGGCCGGGTACTGCTTCAGAACCTCTCCAGGCTCGGCATCGATCTGCAGGAAGCGGAAGCCCTGATCATTTCCCATCCCCACTGGGATCACATCGGAGGGCTCGATTCGGTGCTCGAACAGCACCCGGGCATGGACTGCTTCGTGCCCGATTCGCTGTCGAAAAACCTGGTGCGTGACCTGAAAACGCAGTGCAAAAGTGTCACGGTGCTCCAAGAAGCCCCGGAAAAACTGTTTGACGGGGTCCATTCGACCGGCGAGATGGGCGAGGTCGGAGAACACTCTGTCGTGATCGATCTGGGTGACGGCCTCGTCGTTATCACGGGATGCGCACACCCGGGCGTCGAAGCGATTGCCGCAAAGGCCATTGAAACGCATGCCAAACCGGTCAAGCTGCTGATCGGCGGTTTCCACCTTATGAACCGAAGCGCCTCGGAGATCACCTCGGTCATCGAAACGCTGAAAACACTCGGCGTACAAAACGTCTGTCCGACCCACTGCAGCGGGGACCTCGCTATATCGATGTTTGAAGAAGCATACGCTGAGCACTGCCTTCGGGGCGGAACGGGCAGGGTGATAGAGCTTGACGATCAACGGCCTGCCGGCTAATACTCGATAAAACGGATCGTTTGTTCCCTTCTTTGCTTCACCCCGGATTTCCGCTTCAGAAGCTTCACCAGTCCTGCGGTTTGTTCTATGATGATAAATAAATTTATTATGTTATTTAAGATTTTATAAGATAGCATAGAGCATTTCTGATTTAGGAGTGTTGCCAATGGAATTAACCAATCTGGAATTTGTGCCGAACAAGGAAGTTGTGGAACATTACGGGGTCGTTTCGGGTTCGACGGTGCGTGCAAAACACGTCGGCCGTGACATCATGGCCGGGCTGAAAAATGTTTTCGGCGGCGAGCTCAAAGGCTATACGGAACTTTTGGGTGAGTCCAGGGAAGAGGCCATCGCGCGTATGAAAGCGCAGGCAAAATCGCTCGGAGCCAATGCGGTACTGAACGTCCGTTTTTCTACGTCGTCCGTTGCGGCGGGCGCCTCCGAACTCTACGTGTACGGTACGGCCGTTAAGGTCGTCTGATGGCCGATCTCATTGTTTTTGTCGTGTTGCTCCTGACCGGGCTCGTGGTCGGAAGCATCGTTGAGAAGCGACACTATAAGTCGATCCGCAAACGCGAATCGGAATGGATGGGTCTGCCGACCATCATGCTGAAAAAACCGCTGAATCCCCAAAGCATTTCGCGTGCGCGCCTCGTAAACGGCAATGTCGTGATTTCAATCGATTTTTTCAAAAAGTTCGTGGCGGGACTCGTCAATATTTTCGGGGGAAACGTTTCATCGTACGAAACGCTGATCGATCGTGCACGGCGTGAGGCGATTCTACGGATGAAAGAAGATGCGGGGGATGCCAGCGAGATCGTGAACATCCGCATCGAGACGAGTTCGATTTCGAAAAATACGAAAAACAAGGTCGGGGCGGTAGAAGTCCTCGCCTACGGTACGGCAATTTACCGATGAACTACCGTGCGGGACTTCCTGACGAGCAGGTCAATCTCCCGCGCCGGAACCTTCTGCTTCATACGGCCAAACTGACCGTTTCGCTTGCACTGATCGCCGCGCTCTGCTTCGGACTGCTTTCCCTGGCGGTCAACACCGCCGTGGCATTTGTCACCCCCGAACAGGAACAGGTGCTGATGCACGCGGTAAGCGGCGATATGAACCTTTCAGGCCTTCAAAACGATGATCTCGACGACATTACGGCGAAACTGATGCCCTGTACATCGCTGCCGTATGATGTGAAGACCTATCTTGTCGAAGAGGAAACGCCCAACGCCTTTGCACTTCCCGGCGGCATCATCCATGTGACGACGGGGTTGATGGAGCGTGTGCAGAGTGAAAATGAACTTGCCTTTATCATCGGTCACGAACTGGGGCATTTCAAACACAAAGACCATCTGCGGCACTTCGGGTACTCACTGGTCCTGGCTGTCCTTTCCCTGATGATCGGAGACGATACGTCCATGGCCTTCAACACCGCTCTGAATCTGGGGAATGCTTCGTACTCCCGCGCTGCGGAACGGGAAGCGGATCTTTACGGCCTGGAAACGATGCAGTGCGCCTACGGAAGCGTTACGGACGCAACGGCGTTTTTTGAACGCATGGCCAAGACGGAAAAATGGCACGGCTTTATGGCGTCCCATCCGGGCTATAAGGAACGTATCGAGGCGATGCGTTCAAAGATCGCAAAAGAGAGAATGGACACACGAAAGCCGGCGGTTCCGTTGCATAGAGAGTGATTC
>JARROU010000013.1:0-15509 GCA_037383585.1 Campylobacterales bacterium
TGCCGCGAACTGGGCTACCGCCGCGATGAACTGCTCGGCATGACCGGTTTTGACATCAATCCGACGATGACCCCCGCAGTGGTCAAGTCGCTGGAGGAACAACTGCTCAAAGAGGGGAGCCTGAGCTTTGAAAGCCATCACAGACGCCGCGACGGGACCACCTACCCCGTCGAAATCTCCCTCTCGCTGAACGAAATCGAAGAGCCGTACCTGCTGGCGATCGCACGCGACATCAGCGAACGCAAAGAGTCAGAGGAGGCGCTCAGAGAGAGCGAGGAGAAGTTCCGGACCATGACCGCTTCCGCACAGGATGCAATCCTGATGATCGATGAAGACGGCAAACTCTCCTACTGGAACGATGCGGCGGAAAGAATGTTCGGATACTCCGCCGACGAAGCGCTGGGGAAGAACCTGCATCGTCTGCTCGCCCCAGAACGTTTCCACAACGCGCACCGCGAGGGGTTCATGCAATTTCAACAGACGGGCGAAGGCGCCGCCGTCGGGAAAACGCTCGAGCTCGCGGCCGTCAGAAAAGACGGCACGGAGTTCCCCATCGAGCTCTCCATGTCTGCCATCCGGCGTAAGGGCAAGTGGGGGGCCATCGGGATTATTCGCGACATCACCGATCGCAAGGAGGCGGGAAAGGCCCTCATGCGCGCGAACCGCGCCCTGAAGACACTCTCGGCCGGGAACCTGGCCCTCGTGCGCGCGACCAGCGAAAAAAATCTGCTCAAACAGGTGACGAAGGTCATCGTTGAGAAGGGCGGTTACAGCCTGGCCGCCGTCGATTATGCCCGAAGCGATCCGAAACAGCGGCTCGAACCCGTGGCGTGGGCGGGTTCCAAGGAAGCCCGCTACTGGATCGAGGGCCTGACCTGGGACGATTCGGAACAGGGAAACACCCCCGCGGGGAAAGCCGTCCGGGAAAAGGCAACGCAGATCTGCCGCGACATCGGCAACGAACCGTTTTACGGCCCGTGGGAAAAAGCGGCGTCCGAAAACGGCTATGCCTCCAACATCGCGCTTCCGCTGTATAATGACGGGCAGATCTTCGGGGCGCTGAGCATCTACTCGTATCATGCGGAACACTTTGACGAAGAGGAAGTCAGGCTTCTCGAAGTGCTCGCAGGCGATCTGGCCTACGGTATTCTCAACCAGCGCACGCGTGCCGCACATGAACGGCATGAAGCCCTACTGCGCGAGGGGCTGGAACAGACCATTCAGGCGATCGCCGCCACCGTCGAGTCCCGTGACCCCTATACGGCCGGCCACCAGAAGCGTGTCGCCGAACTGGCGGTAGCCATTGCACAGGCAATGGGGCTCGGCAAGGACCAGACGGAAGGGATACGCTTCGCTGCCGTGATCCATGACCTCGGGAAGATCCATATCCCGGCAGAAATACTCTCCAAGCCCGGCAAACTCACCGACATCGAGTACCAGCTGATCCAGACCCACCCGCAAGCCGGCTACGACATCATCAAAGACGTCCGTTTCCCGTGGCCCATCGCGGACATTATTTTGCAGCACCACGAACGTCTGGACGGTTCGGGCTACCCGCAGGGGCTCAAAGGCGACGAGATTCTGCTGGAGGCAAAGATCATCGCCGTCGCCGATACCGTCGAAGCCATCTCGTCGCACCGCCCCTACCGTTCGGCACTGGGAATGACAACCGCCATGAAAGAGATCAAAAAAGGACGCGCTACTTTTTACGATCCGGACGTGGTCGACGCCTGCTTAACGCTCTGCGAAGAAAACGGGTTTGCCTACTCCGACACATCAGAAAGCTGCCCGTTGTAAGGCGTGCCCCGCCTTGCTTCAAAGCAGAGCCGATGCAGCAAAAGGTTACGCCAGTTTAGCGATCGTATCGCCAAAGCGGACCTTCTGCCCTGCTTCTACATCAAAATTCATGCTCTCTTTTTCCGTGATCAGCACGATGGTAGAACCCATCTCAAAACAGCCGAAATCATCGCCTTTGTTCAGGTAGAGGTCGTCAAAGTTGTAGACCGTCGAACGTTCAGCATCGGCGTTGGTCTGGATGCGCGGTTCGAAACTCACCTGCATCTTTCCGACATTGAGCGCACCCACGAGCACGAGATAGAACAGCACCCCCTGCTGGCTTTCGCATTCGAGCACGACCCGCTCGTTCTCGATAAAGAGGTCGGCACGCTTGTTGAGCGAAGGCATGTTGACCGGATAGAGCTTCCCGGGGATATGCACGGCCTTGCGCACTTTCAGGTTGGTCGGAATGTGGTAGCGGTGGTAATCGCTCGGGGAGAGGTAGAAATTGATGAACTGCCCGTGCAGGATCCGCTCTTTATTCGCCTCGTCGATCTCGGAACCGAGCAGTTCCTTGACGCAGTAGGACATCCCCTTGATCTGCAGTGCCCGCGTGGCGTCAAGGTCGCCGCATTCGGTGATCAGGCTGTCGCACGGCGAGATGAGATCGTCGGCATCGTTTGAAAAAGGACGCGAGGCTTTGAGCGTCCGCGTAAAAAGCGCATTGAGCGACGGGTACGTGGACGGTTCATAGAATTCGCTCATGTCCAGCCCCATCAGCTTCACGTAGGAGTCGTTGATGATCTTCTGGAATCCGCGCGGGAACTCATGGGCGGCAAAGCGTCCGAATTTCTGGGAAATGGTATTGGTGATGTGTCGTGTCATGCTTCCTCGTCGTTGTCGATTTTTCGTTTGGCGATCTCTTCGATCAGTACCGTGGCATAGGAGCCCTTAGGCAGGGTGAAATGCAGCTCGTACCAGGCATTCTCATCCCGGTATTGTCCTTCAATCTCTTCGGGGAAAATCCAGGCATAACGGCGCTGCCCGTCGATCTCGTGCACCGCATCGTATTCCTTTTCGATCACACGCGACGCCCCCGTCGAACGCTTGGCGCGTTTTCCGACCAGCAGCCCCGTCGGAACGATGTCGCGTTCCAGGAAACGTTCGACTTCTTCTTCGCTGCCGTCGTATTCGAAGGGCCGGCCGTGGGGATAGTGCATCATCACATCCCCTTCGATCAGCTTGTACGGGTGCGGCTGCGCCTTGAGTTTTTTCAGCTGCTCGGCCGGGAGGTTCAGCAGCGGCGCGATTTCGCTGATATCGAAATTGCCGATCAGCGTGCTGATTTCGATGCGTCGGCTAAGCCAGAGGTTGAACAGATGACTTTGATATGCATTAATATAAAGACGTTTCAGCTTGACGTTGCGCTCCTTGATCTTCCCGCGCAGCAGGGCTTCGCCCTTCTTCCAGTTCTCTCCGCCGATGCCGAAACGCTGATAGCCGAAAAAGTTCGGCATCCCGTGGCTCGCGATCTGCTTCAGCGCTTCGTCGATCTTTTTCGCCGCCGTCGGCGTCACCTTTTTGAGCCGGATGAAGAAGCGGTTTCCTTTGAGGTGCCCCATGTGGATCTTGTTCTTGTGGTAGGTCCGTTCCAGGATCTTGACGTTTTCGTGCGCAAAACTCTCAAGCTTCTTTTCGTACTTCCTGGGCAGGGAAATGTACTGCGTCGTCATCGCGTTCTTGTCTTTGAGCCCCGCATACCCGATCTCGCGCCCTTTGATCCCGAGGTGGTTGGCCAGCAGCGAGATCAGATCCCAGGTCGAGAGGTTTTTCTTGCGTACGTGCAGGATCAGGTGCTCTCCGTTGCCGGTGAAAGGGTAAAGCGGCACCTCGTTGACGACGAAATCGCGTACGCTCTGTTTGAAGACGAAAGGAATAGGCGCATGTTGCAAATAATAAAAACGGTCCATGGTTCTCTTTAAAAGTGATGTGATTTGCACGGATTTCGGTAGCGGGTCCGTGCGGCCCGGGCAAAAATCGTCAATTTGACGCGGTGCTTGCGTGCCAGGTATTCGATGCGCTTGCGCACCCGGGGCGAGAAGGCGATCAGCATCTCGAACTCTTCGCCGCTGCATCCCACGGCCTTGCCGATCGGTCGCGTAAAAATGAAGCCGAGTCGGTTGAGGTCCGACAAACGCTGCAGGTCCGTATAAATACCGTCGGAAATATCCATGCCGGCGTTGAGGTACGCTGCCGCATCGGCAATGAACGCCCGGCGCAACACCGGACGGACATAGGGAGAAAGGCGGTGCGCACGCTTGCCCGAAAGCAGATAGCGCAGTTCTTTCTGCGCCTTTCCGACGCTGCCGGTATAGGCCAGAAGATCCCCCGCCCGCATGCCGCGGCGCGTCAGCGGCTTTTTGGTCTCGGAAATGATCGTCAGCGAGATATAAAGCTTGTCGCTTTTTACGGTATCCCCGCCGATGAGTTCACAACCGAATTCCTCTGCCGCCTCGACGAACCCTTTAGCGAGCTCATCCACCTCTTCGGCGCTGTACGCGGACGGAATGCCGATCGCAAGCAGCGCATAACGCGGTGCGGCATTCATCGCCACCGCATCGGAGATATTGGCCGCCATCGCTTTGTAGGCGATCTGGCGCAACGACATCCAGGTGCGCTTGAAATGCGTCCCCTCCACAAAAGCATCGTTCGAATAGACAAAAGAACCGATCACGGCGCCGTCGTCCCCGATGTATTTTGAACCGCCGGAGACGGTAGCGATAAACTGTTTTTCCAAATCCATAATTAAGGAGTAATTCTACTCAAATCTCACTTGCGGTGCGGTTACGCACACCACCACTATAAGTCCTGATTAATGAAAGACCAACTAGAATAAGGGCATCATTAAAAAAACTGAACGGATTCCGTCCGGATTTGTGAACAGGAACCGGTCAAGCGTTTGTATCAAGCAGTGATAGCGTGTACAGTTTTTTTGCAGATGCCACACCAAATAATTAAGTTCGGAGCCCCATGAAAACATCGATAAAAAAATTGCTGAGCTCGGTGCAGTTCAACGCGATGCTGCTGATGCTGATCACCGTGGCAACGGGATTGATCCTGGCCTCTTCTCTGGCCACATATGACCGTATAGACAACATGGCCCTTCAAGAACAGATGGTCAAAGAGATCGCCAAGAAGGAGCGCAAGGATCTGGAACTTGACCGCATCCAGGTCAACGGCATCCTCAACCGGCTTCCGATCCTGATCGACCGGATGGAAACCGAAGCGCCCTACGAGATCGTCAACAGCCTGATCATTCGGGAAGCCGCCCGTCGGAGCACATACGCCAACGTGCTTCGTGACAGATACAAGCGCCTCTCCGAAACGGCGACGGCCTACTATGACGCCGAAAAGAATCCTAATGATAAGCGACAGGATATGCTGATCGCGATCGATGCCTATACCTTCGCCCTTTATCCGGTGACAAAGCTCCAAAACGCCGTCCTTTACCAGTATGCTCTACTCACCGGCATCGGGCTCGGGCTGATCCTGCTGTGGAGCTTCGTCGTTATTTTTGTCAGCCGTCACGTTTCCAAAACCATTCTCGACGACATCCATGCGCTGTTCCCTGAAGAAGGATCGAAGCTTGCATCGGAATACAATACGTATGAAATCAACAGCATCGCACTCAAACTCCGCCAGGGAAGCGGGGACGCCGCCCTGGCTCCTTCGAAAAAAGACGAGGTCACCCAGCTTCCGAACTATGAAGGCATAAAAGCCTCTTTTGAACACCGTCCCTCTACATCAAAGAATCTTCAGACCTTCGTCTGCATCTTTGAAATCGACAATTATTCAAAACTGGTCAATCATTTCCCTCAGAGCGTCATCGACCCGATCCTGATCAAAATCACCTCCATCATGAAACTGCATAAAATGCAAAATGACCTGATCGGCCGCATCCAGGGGGGTCAGTTCATCGCCGTTTTCGTTCGTTCCGACAAACAGAAAGCCATGGACGACTGTGACCATATCCGTCAGATGATCGAAGAAAACCGTTTCAAAATGCCACACGATTCCTTCCCGATCACTATGAGCGGCGGCTTCACGTCCAAAACCGCCACGCATACGCTTGACGATTCGGTCAAAAATGCGACAGAGCGCCTCAGAGTAGCGCAAAACAAGGGCGGAAACGCCATCTCCTGATCTGCATTTAATATAAAAATTTTATGTTTTAAACGCCGGAACGCCCGAAAAAAGGGGCGGACTGGTACATTTGGTAACATCTTTTTCTTCCACGCGCCGCAGTACGGCGTTTAACCTAACCCTTGCCTTTGTGACGATATAATCAGTCGCATATTTACGTTTACGAAGGAAGGTTATGAGTATTCCTAGTTATACTTATGATGCGGTGATCGTCGGTTCCGGCCTCGCAGGCTCTGCAGCTGCAAGAGAGCTGAAACAGGCCGGCAAAAGCGTCGCCGTCATTACCAAACTCCATCCGCTGCGTTCGCACTCCGGTGCGGCGCAAGGCGGCATCAATGCCGCACTCAGCGATGAAGACAGCATCGAACTGCACGAATTCGACACCGTCAAAGGTGCCGATTACCTTGCCGACCAGGATGCTGTTGAGCTCATGTGCCAAAAAGCACCGGAAACCATCCGCTGGGCCGAACGTATGGGGGCGGCTTTCAGCCGTACCGACGACGGAAAGATCGCGCAGCGCCCGTTCGGCGGCCAGTCATCGCCGCGCGCCTGCTTCGCCAAGGACCGGACGGGTCTTACACTGCTTCAGACGATCTACGAACAGGCGCTGCGCGTCGGCGTTGAGTTCGCTGACGAATGGTACGCTGGCGACATCATCTACAAAGACGGCAAAGTCAGCGGGGTCGTTGCCTTCAATATTCGTAACCAGGAAAAGGCGATCTTCAATGCCAAGGCCGTCATGTTCGCGACCGGCGGCTATGCCCGTGCGTTCAAGATCAGCTCCAATGCCCACGCCAACACCGGCGACGGCCTCTCGATCGTCGCACGCCACGGTCTGCCGCTTGAGGACATGGAGTTCGTACAGTTCCACCCGTCGGGCCTTTCGGGCAGCGGCATCCTGATCTCCGAAGCCGCCCGCGGCGAAGGCGGGAAACTGCTCAACTCCGAGGGCGAACGCTTTATGGAGCGCTATGCCCCGAACAAACTCGAACTGGCATCACGCGACGTCGTCGCCCGCGCCATTATCAACGAGATCCGCGAAGGCCGCGGCGTCGGCCCGCGCAAGGATGCGGTCTACATCGTCCTGACCCACCTGGGCAAAGAGAAGATCATGGAGCGCCTTCCGGAGCTGCGTGACCTGGCCATCACCTTCCTGGGCCTTGACATGATTAAAGAGCCGATTCTCATTTCGGCGACGGCGCACTATTCCATGGGCGGGATCCCGGTCGATGTCGACGGGCATGTCCGCAAAAACAACGAGGAGCTGGTCGAAGGTTTCTATGCGGCCGGCGAGTGTGCCTGTGTCAGCGTCCACGGTGCGAACCGACTCGGGGCGAACTCTGTCCTCGAAGCGCTGCTCTTCGGACGCCACGTCGGTGAGAGCATCGTCGCCGACCTCGACGGCATCGAACTGCAGGAGGCGTCCGAGTCCGATGCGGATACGATGACCGAAGAAATGGAGCGGATCCTCACCTCCAACGGTAAAGAGACGGTTCCGGGCCTGCGCCATGAACTGCAGCAGAGCATGACGGACAATGCGGGCGTCTTCCGTACCGAGGAGACACTGGCCAAGCAGGTCGAAATCGTCAAATCGCTCCGCGCGCGTTTCGAGAATATTCGCATCGACGACAAATCGAAGATCTTCAACACCGACCTTCAGGAAGCCATCGAACTCGGACACATGCTTGATTATGCCCTCTTCATCGTTGAAAGCGCCCTGGCCCGCAAAGAGAGCCGCGGTGCCCATTACCGCGAGGACTTTACGACGCGCGACGACGAGAACTTTATGAAGCACACCATGGCGTACATGAACGAGAACGGCGAGATCAGCCTCGACTATATGGCCGTCACGCCGGGTAAATTCGAACCGCAAGAACGTACGTACTAAGGGGATAAGATGACAACGATTACCACGCAAATGATTACCTTCAACGTTTTCCGCTTCAACTCGGAAACGGACTACCTCCCCCACTACAAGAAGATCGAGATGGAGGTTACCTCGGAAGAGGTCGTCCTCGACATCCTCAACCGCATCAAATGGGAACACGACGGAAGTTTCAGCTACCGCAGAAGCTGCCGCCACGGGATCTGCGGCGCCTGCGCCATCAAAGTGAACGGCAAGGGCGTCCTCGCCTGTAAAGAGCGCATGAACGACCTGATCGAGCTGTTCGGCACCGAAATGACCCTTGAACCGCTGAGCGTCAAACGCGCGGTCAAGGACATGATTATCGACAAAGAGGACTTCTGGAAGAAACACGAACAGGTCAAGCCGTACCTCGTCGACGAGATCGACGAGCACCCGGAGAGCGAAAACCTGGTTTCACCGCAAGAGGAAGCGCAGCTGCTTGAAGCAGACTACTGCATCCAGTGCGGTCTGTGCCACTACTCCTGTCCGTCGCTTGAAAACAACGAAGCCTACATCGGGCCGGCGGCCTTTGCTGCGGCCTACCGCTTCAATGCGGACGTCCGCGACCAGGCGACGCTGGAACGTCTTGACATCGTCAATGCGCCGGATCAGGGCGTCTGGGACTGTGTCAAGTGCTACGAGTGCCAGGAAGTGTGTCCCAAAGAGGTCAACCCGATCGAAAAAATCACCAAGCTGCACAACCAGGTCTTCGAAAACAACGTGGCGATCAACAATGTCGCGACGCGCCACGCCGTCGGATTCGCACATTCGATCAAGAAGCACGGCCTGCTGGATGAAGCGGAACTGGTCCGCTACTCGGAAGGGACGATCCCGATGCTGGTCAAACACGGCAAGGTTGGTTTCAAAATGTTCAAGGTCGGCAAAGTCGTCATGCCTTGGAACATGCCGAAATCCGACAAACTCGACGAGGTCAAAGCGCTGATCAAATCGTCGTCAACGGTAAAATTCTAAGGATAAGTCATGGAAAAGAAACTCACATATGCCCTCTTTACCGGATGTACCGCCAAAGAAAGTACGCCGGAGCAGCTCAAATCCACGTACGCCGTGGCGGAAAAGCTCGGCATCGAACTGGTGGAACTGACCGAAGCGACCTGCTGCGGGGCGTCCCACCTGCAAGACTATGACGATTTCCTCTCATTGGTCCTGAACGCGCGCAACATCTGCTATGCGGAGTCCCGCGGTATGACGATGGTCACGATCTGCAATACCTGCCAGCTTAACACGGCGATGACAAAACACCGCCTTGACAACGACCCGGAACTCAAAGCCCGCGTCAACGAAAAACTGGCGGAGGTCGGCCTCGAATACAAAGGTACGTCCGAGATCACGCATTTCCTGTACGCCATCATCGACGACTTCGGTCTCGATACGCTGAAGGAAAAAGTCGTAACGCCGCTCGCCCAGTTCAATATCGCGCCGTTCTACGGATGCCACAACATCCGCCCGTCGGAACTGCAGAACGAAACGCACGCTACGGCGGAAAACCCGTACAACCCGAATTCGCTCGATGACCTTATCGTTGCCCTGGGCGGCGCGAACGTCGATTACGAAGAGAAAAACAAGTGCTGCGGCTTCCACGCGGAACTGCAGGCGCCCAAGACGGCGGCTGCCCTGACCGGCAAGGCGCTGATGGGCGCGATGGACGCCAATGCGGACTGGATGGTCACGCCGTGTCCGTTGTGCCACCTCAAGCTCGACACCCAGTACGAGCATGCTTCGCATGCCGTCGGCCGCGACGTCAAAATGCCAGTCCTGCACATGCAGCAGATGGTCGGCCTCGCGCTGGGCTGCACCCCGGCCGAACTCGGACTGAACCACCACGTCTCCAAAGTCGACTTCGTCTAAAAAGGGGGCGCAGCGCGCCCTCTCCCCCTGCTAAAGGTTTCCAATGTCCGAACCCATCGAGATTCTCTCCTGGAACGTCAACGGCATCCGCGCTGTGGCAAACAAAAAAGCGCTCAAATGGATTGACGAACGCCGACCCGATATCCTCTGCCTGCAGGAGATCAAGGCCACCGCGTCACAATTCCCGGACGATCTGTTCGATACGAATTACGCCACCCTGACCATCAACAGCGGTGAGCGCAGGGGCTATTCCGGGACCGCGACCTTCTCGCACCTCGTTCCGGAATCCACCGAACACTGCCTGGACATCGACAGCGAACACGAAGGGCGCATCATCCAGCACGATTACGATGAGTTCACCCTCTTCAATGTCTATTTCCCCAACGGGCAGAAAGATGACGACCGGCTGGCATATAAAATGGCGTTTTACGAAAAGTTTCTCGTCTACTGCGATGCCCTGCGCGACGAGGGACGCAGCATCGTCATCTGCGGCGACGTCAACACGGCGCATAAAGAGATCGATCTGAAGAACCCCAAATCCAATGCGAAGACGTCAGGATTCCTCCCTCAGGAGCGCGCCTGGATCGACAAGCTGATTGCGCACGGCTACCTCGATACCTTCCGCTACGTGCACGGCGACATCGAACAGGAGTACAGCTGGTGGTCCTATCGTTTCAGCGCCCGCACGAAGAACGTCGGCTGGCGGATTGATTATTTCTTTATCTCCGAAGACCTGGCCGAATGCCTCGAAGACGCATTCATCCTCCAGGAGGTCGAAGGTTCCGACCACTGTCCCGTCGGCATCCGGCTCTCACTCTAGCGCCGCACTTGCGGCACACACTTTCGGAAGACTTTTTATATTTCTGTGGTAAATAATTATTTTTCACAGCTTTGTTCGGTAAAATAATGTATCACAAGAAACAGGATTTTGTCGATGAAACTACCGCCATATTCCTCCAAGTCACAACGAGAGATGGCAACTTTTGAAAAAATAAAAGAATTACTGCTTTCCGTACCCCTGCATCGCACGCTGATGTTTTTCGTCACCGTGACGGTTTCCGCTTTCTTCATCGGCAGCAGCAGCTATCTCAAAAACACGGTTGGAGGGATCATTGCCGAATCGGAATCCTACCACTCCGAAATGCTTTTTTCCGAAGTCATCGCACCGAAAGTCGCCATGTGGGAGTTTTTAAGCGGCAATGACGCGGCGGTCCTTAAAGAGCAGCTTATCGACATCATGCACAACCAGAAGCTGAGTGCGATTTCTTTTACCAGTACGGACGGCAAGACAACGGTAACCGCCACCATGCCCGATTACCGTCCGGAAGCATCGTATATGATCCGCCAGCTTGCCCTGCTTTTCTACCTCGAGTTTCTGTTGCTGCAGAACCTGCTGATGCCCTTAAGAAAAATTGCTGAAGCCGTCAAAACCTACCGGCCCGGTGTCCCGCTGGATCTGCACCGTTTTTTGCGATCGAAGGATGATGAAATCTATGAAATCGCCAAAGGCTTTGAAGAGATGCAGCAGAACATCGATGAGGCGATGCATGCCCGCGAGGAGGAACTCAAACGCAGCAAGGCCAAAGACGCCCTCATCATGCGCCAGTCGCGCTTTATCGAAATGGGGACGATGATCCAGAACATCGCACACCAGTGGAAGCAGCCGCTGAACATCATCGAACTGGCCCTCACAGACCTGACCGTGCGGCAGATGACGGGCAACCTTTCCAATGAACAGCAGCAAAACGTCTACGACGAGATCCACCGGCAGGTCGAGTACATGTCACGGACGATCGACACGTTCAAACATTTTCTCGAAGAAGACCGCGACGATGAGGACAGCCTGCCCTTCTCCATCAAAGAAACCGTCGATACGGCACTGATTCTTACCGGAAGCACCTTCAAGAAAGAAAACATCACCCTGGATACCGACGTCGACGAGGCCTGCTGCGCAAAAGGAAACCCGAAAGAGTTTGAACAGGCGCTCCTGTCACTGATTCATAATGCCGTCGACGCCATCCGGATGCACCGCACGGCGCATAACGCCATTACGATCCGGGGAGCGGTCGAAGACGATCAGAACATTATCACCATCGAGGACACGGGCGGCGGTTTTCCTCCCGAACTGGCGGAAACGATGTTTGACGCTTACGTCACTACCAAACATATGGCGCAGGGAACCGGCCTCGGCCTTTTCATTACAAAGACCATCTTTGTCATGAAGATGCACGGCTGCATCGAGGCCGAAAACAGCAGTGAAGGCGCACGCTTCACGATCCGCATCCCCATTGACGATGCCTGCCGGCACAAAGCCGGCGAGCGCCTTATTTCGCTTTCGGTCTGAAGGCTTTGATGACGCTTTCGTCCGTGACCATGTACGGCCCGCCGATCAAATCGATACAGTAAGGTACCGCCGGGAAAACGGCATCCAGGCATTCCCGGATCGACTTGGGTTTGCCCGGCAGATTGATGATCAGTGCTTTGCCGCGGATGCCCGCCGTCTGACGCGAAAGGATCGCCGTGGGCACATACTGAAGACTGACCTGACGCATCAACTCACCAAAGCCCGGCATCATCTTGTCGCAGACATTTTCCGTCGCTTCGGGCGTTACGTCGCGCGGGGCAGGACCGGTACCGCCCGTGGTCACGACCAGACAGCATCCGGCTTCATCACAGAGCTCCCTCATCGCTGCCTCGATCGTTTCCTGCTCATCCGGGATACAGCGGTAAACGATCTCGAATTCGCTGGTAAGATACTCCGCCATCGTCTCCTGAATCGCCATACCGGAAATGTCTTCGTATATCCCCGCACTGGCACGGTCCGAGGCAGTAATGACGCCGATCTTGATGTTACTCATTTATTCTCCTTGTAAAAAGTGGTTGGCCTGTTTAATAAAATAGACCGTGGCATACGGTTTGAAAAAGGCCGCTGCGGCCTCCGCATCGATCACGGCATCCATTTCGCCGAGATAGACTTCGATCCGGACCCCGCGTTCTTTTAACGTCTGTAAAAGCATTTCGGGCCAGGCATAGTTCAGCAGTTCCTCCAGCGCCTCGACACCGTCGTCGACGGTATCAACGTCTAATACGGGATACGGAGCGAAGCAGCTTTCGATAAAACGCGAGCGGTATGCCGCTCCGTCACGCCGATAGCCCTTGATTTGCATGCGTTTGAAGCTTTCAGGTTTGCTGCAGAAATACGCCGGCGACAAAAGCTGGAGCGTATCGATGCGGCTGCGGCTATCGAGCACATGGCGCAGTGCCTTGATGGCCCCGTAGCTGAAACCCGCCACCGTGTAGGCGTCCGCCCAGAGCCAGGGCGCAAAAAAATCCGACTCGTTTCTTAGACAAAAACCGCTATAAAAATGCATCGAGTCTGGCTTTGATCTCTTCTTTAGTGATGTTCTCGCGCTCGAGCAGTACGGAAACGATCGCGTCGATCACGGACGATTTGCCTTCGAGCAGCGTACGGGTTTCCGCTTCAAGCCGCTCTAACAGCTGCGGCAGCGCCTCCTGCGGCGGCAGCAGCACCTCGCCCATTCCGTACTCGAACAGCATCGCCTTTGCCAGGTGCAGCGCGGAGTAGAGATCTTCTTTGGCGCTTGAGGCGTGCTCATGGTATCGGATCTCGCACATGATCTTGCCTGCGAGCAGCAGACGGATGTGCGATTCGATCTCGTGGCGCATCAGCGGTTCCGAGAGCGCCGGACGGATGCTCTCGGAACCCAGCATCACCTTCTCGAACGGCAGGTCGTACCACGCCGCCGCCACCGCCTTCCCGGCCAGGTAGGTTGCGCGGCACTCTTTTTGCTCCTCGTTCAGGATCGGCAGGCGTTTTTTGCCGTACGCGACCTTGTCCTTGACCGCAAGCACATCCTCCATGCGGACATGGATCTGCCGGTGGCGCAGCGAATGCAGTGCCGCTTCGTTGACCAGCGCCGCCAGTGCGGCGCCGTTGAAACCAACGGTAATCTGAGCGATTTCCGAAGCTATGACGCTGTGCGGGATCTTCTCAAGGTATTTGGCAATGATCGCTTCGCGCTCCTGCGGCGTCGGCAGATCGACGAAAATACGGCGGTCGAACCGTCCCGCACGCAGCAGCGCCGGATCCAGTACATCGATTTTGTTCGTCGCGGCGATCACGATGATCCCGCTCGAGTCCGTAAACCCGTCCATTTCGGTCAGCAGCTGGTTTAGGGTCGCTTCGCGCTCTTCGTTGCTTCCGCCCTCACGGACTTTTCCGACGGCATCGATCTCGTCGATAAAGATGATCGCCGGCGCGTTCGCACTGGCGGCGCGGAACAGCTCGCTGACCCGCTTGGCACCCATTCCGACGTAAATATGCACGAAAGACGAGGCGCTCTGATAGTAAAACGGCGCATTCGCCTCGGCGGCGACCGCTTTGGCGATCATCGTTTTTCCGACGCCCGGCGGCCCGACCAGCAGAACGCCTTTTGGCAGCCGAGCACCGAAATGGCGGTAGCGCTGCGGGTTTTTAAGAAAATCGATGATCTCTTCAAGCTCCTCTTTGACGTCGCTGATGCCGCCGATGTCCTCAAACGTGACATCGGACACGGCCGGCTGGACGCTGTACGCATGCTCCTCTTTTTTCGATGCAACCGCCTCCGCTGTGCGAGCGGGCACCTTGCGATGCTTCATCCAGTAGCGCAGCAGCAGTGACGCCGCACCGAGCAAGAAGATGAACACCAGCAGGTAAACGACGAACGTACCGCCCTCTTCCGTATTGACGGCGACCCGGTCAAACGTTCCGGCCGGCACCTGAGACTTCGCGATGCTGTAAAGGCCGTCGCTCGTCCGCAGCAGGTAGACACGCTCTTTTTCCACCACCTGCTTGAGCGTCCCGGCATCCAGGTAGCTTTGCAGCTGTGCGCGGCTGATCGGCCGGGTCGTGTCCCGTACGAAGGCAAAGGTCATCAGCACGACGAGCACGGCCGCCGATGCGGCAATGATCCATTTCGCTTTGTCAGAGGACCGCATAGTTATGCTCCGCTTTGACCTCGGCGGACTCGATGTGAATCCAGTTGCCTTCCAAATCGGCATCGCTCTGAACGATGATCTTGTTGTAATACTGGTCGTACCCCTGGTAACGCCCCTCTTCCGTCATCGATTCGATCAATACATCCAGTCCTGTATGGTGGTGCTGCCGGAAGGCGAGGTTGTTCGCGTCCACGAGCGCCGTCAGCTGCGCCAGCCGTTCTTTTGCGACCCTGCCGCTGATCTCCGGCTTCATCGTCGCCGACGGCGTCCCGTCGCGTTTTGAATAGGTAAAGGCATGGATGTGCGTCAGCGGCAGCTGCTTCAGATGCCGCCACGCTTCTTCCCATCGCTCGGGAGTCTCTCCCGGGTGCCCGACAATAAAATCCGTTCCCAGCGCGAACCCCTTGTCCGCCAACGCCGAAAAGAGTTTCAGGTCCTCTTCGAACTTGTTGCGTCGGTTCATCAGCTTGAGCATCTCTTTGGAGGTGTGCTGCAGCGCAATATGAAGGTGCCGCTCCAGCCACGGCTCGTCCAGGATCTCTTTGAACGCGTCCGTGATCTGAATCGGTTCGAGCGAGCCGAGCCGGATACGGCGCACCCCACGAATCGTGCTCATCTTTTTGAGCAGCGTCGCGATCGAGCGGTTCTCTCCCTGGCCGTAGCTGCCGATATTGGTCCCCGTGAGGATAAACTCCCCGAACCCGTTGGCGGCCAGCCGCGCCACCTGCTCCAGGATCACCTGCTCGTCGACGCTGCGCGC
>JARROU010000014.1:0-12578 GCA_037383585.1 Campylobacterales bacterium
CTGCAGTCCGGCTTTGTCCGCAGGGGTCCCCTCGATCGGAGCGATCACGGTCAGCGCACCGTCTTTGATTCCGACGGTGATCCCGAGGCCGCCGAACTCGCCTTTGGTCTGTACCTGAAGGTCTTTGAAGCCTTTCTGGTTCAGATAGGAGGAGTGGGCGTCGAGTTTGCTCACCATTCCCTCGATGGACTTGTCCATCAGTGTCTCGATGCTCTCTTCGTCAACATAATATTTTTCGACGATGCTGAGGACTTTCGTGAATTTTGCCAGCGCCTGCAGACGGGAGGCTTCGACGGTTGGCGTGCCCTGTGCCGGGGTGTCGGCGAACAGGGCAGTCGAGTAGGTGAGGGCCACAGCCGCCGCAGCCGACAAAAACCCCATCGCCATCATATTTTTCTTTTTCATTTTATACTGCTTTCCGGTTTAGCAATTTTCAAGCGTTAATTATAGTCAAACAATTGTAAAATAAAGTATATGCGGACGGCGGGGGAATGATGAAATTTACTCTATGCAGGGATGATGTTATTAAACTTTAGTCTTATGGTGTCAACTATACTTGACACTAAGTGACTAAAGTTGATATAATCGTCCACGATAAGAGACGAAAACGAACGAAGGATGAAATTATGAATACTATTTTTGAAAAACTGACGCATCAGATGACACAGACGATCGAGTCGGCGCTTTCGCTGGGACTGCACAACCAGAATAACGAAGTGGAGCCGATTCACGTCCTGTGGGCGCTGCTGACCAACAGCGGCTCGGTGCTCAACCAGGCATTGACGAAAATGAATGTCGACAAAAGCGCCATCGAACTTGACGTCAAGAGTGCGGCGGACAAACTGCCCAAAAGCAGCGGCATCACCAAAGAGAACATGCGCATTTCGCGCAACCTCGTCCAGGCGCTGGAGCGCGGGATCGGGGAGATGACGCGGGGCGGCGATGCCTATATGGCCGTTGACAGCTTTATTCTCGGAAACCTCGAGAGCGAACCGTTCAGCACCCTCCTGGGTAAATACATCGACAGGATGGACCTTCGCAAGACCTTCGAAGCGATGCGCGGCGGCCAGAAGATCGAGAGCCAGACGGCCGATGAGAACCTCGAAAGCCTTGAAAAATACGGGATCGATCTGACGGCTCAGGCGGCGGCGGGCGAACTCGCGCCGGTCATCGGGCGCGACGAAGAGGTCCAGCGCATGATGCAGATCCTTATCCGTAAAACCAAGAACAACCCGATCCTGCTCGGCGACCCGGGGGTCGGTAAAACCGCGCTCGTCGAGGGGCTGGCGCAGCGCATCTATAATAAAGAAGTACCGCTTTCGCTGCAGAACAAGCGGGTCGTGGCGCTGGATATGAGTGCCCTGATCGCCGGCGCGAAATACCGCGGGGAGTTCGAGGACCGTCTCAAAGCCGTCATCGACGAGGTGAAGCAGAGCGGCAACATCATCCTGTTCATCGACGAGATCCATACCATTGTCGGCGCGGGTGCGAGCGAGGGGAGCATGGACGCGGCCAACATCCTCAAACCGGCACTGGCGCGCGGCGAGCTGCACACGATCGGGGCGACGACGCTCAAAGAGTACCGTAAATACTTCGAAAAAGACGCGGCGCTGCAGCGCCGTTTCCAGCCGGTCACGGTGGACGAGCCGACGATCAACCAGGCGCTGCAGATCCTGCGCGGGATCAAAGAACGTCTGGAGGCCCACCACAATGTCACCATTACGGACGCGGCGCTGGTCGCGGCGGCGAAACTCTCCGACCGTTACATCTCCGACCGCTTCCTGCCGGACAAGGCGATCGACCTGATCGACGAAGCGGCGGCGGAACTGAAGATGCAGATCGAGTCCGAACCGCATGCGCTCTCGGGCGTCAAACGCAAGATCCAGGAGCTTCAGGTCGAAAAAGAGGCCCTGAAAATGGACGAGAACCCCTCCAACGAAAAACGGATCGGGGAGATCGAAAAAGAACTGGCCGACGCCGAAGAGGAGAAACGCTCCTTGGAGACCCAATATCAGGGGGAGAAAGAGGTCTTTGAACGCATTTCCTCTATAAAAGGCGAAGTGGAAAGCATGCGCCGCGAAGCGGAACTGGCAAAGCAGCAGGGCGAATTCAACCGCGCTGCGGAGATCGAGTACGGCAAGATCCCGCAGCTGGGGGAAGAAGAGGTGAAACTGCAGGAGCAGTGGAACGCGATGCAGACCGAAGGGACGCTGCTCAAAAACAGCGTCGACGAAGCGTCCATTGCCGGCATCGTCAGCCGCTGGACCGGTATCCCGGTGACGAAGATGCTGCAAAGCGAGCGCGAAAAGATTCTGCACATCGAGGATGAACTCAACCACGACGTCGTCGGTCAGGAACGCGCGACCCATGCGGTGGCGCGGGCGATCAAGCGCAACAAGGCCGGGCTCTCCGACGCCGACCGTCCGATCGGGTCGTTCATGTTCCTTGGACCCACCGGCGTCGGGAAGACCCAGACGGCCAAAACCCTCGCCAAGTTCCTCTTCGACAGCGAGGAGGCGCTGATCCGTCTCGACATGAGCGAATACATGGAAAAACACGCGGTGTCCCGCCTGGTCGGTGCGCCACCGGGCTATGTCGGCTACGAAGAGGGCGGGCAGCTTACCGAAGCGGTGCGCCGAAAACCGTACAGCGTCGTGCTGTTCGACGAAGTGGAAAAAGCGCATCCGGACGTCTTCAACATGCTGCTGCAGGTGCTCGACGACGGCCGCCTGACCGACAACAAGGGGGTGACGGTCGATTTTACGAACACCATCATCATCCTGACGTCGAACATCGCCAGCGACAAGATCATGACGATGCAGGGCGATCCGAACCTCGAAGAGGTGGTCCTGGGGGAACTGCGAAGCAAGTTCAAACCGGAATTCCTCAACCGTCTGGACGATGTCGTCATCTTCAATCCGCTGGGCGAAGACCAGATCATCGCCATCGTCGACCTTTTCTTCGCCGCGATCGCGAAAAAAGTGACCGAACGCGACATCGGGATCGAGCTGACGGACGAAGCAAAGCGTACGATCGCGCAGGCGGGCTTCGACCCGGTCTACGGCGCACGGCCGCTCAAGCGGGCGCTGTACGAAATCGTCGAGGACCGTCTTGCGGACCTGATCCTCGGCGGCGAGGTGCAGGAGGGCAGCCGTGTCGTCTTCGATGCGGAGGGCGACGAGATCAAGGTGCGCATCGATTAACCCTTGGCGCGGTAAAATTCCGGTTATGAAAAAGATAAGAACAATCATAATGGCCCTGAGCGTGTTCTCGGGCCTTTTCTCGACGCTGCTGGCCTGCACGGGGGACTGTCTCACCTGTCATCCGAAACTGGTGCCGACGATCGAACAGGATGCGCGGCACAAGCCGATGCTCACCTGCATCAAGTGCCACAGTGCCGACCCGAATGCCATGGCGGAATGCGGGAGCGAATGTTTCGCCTGCCACCCGGTGGAGAAAATCGAAAAGGTTGATGTCGAGGAGCACAGGGTGATCCGGGGATGCCGGGACTGTCACGTCGAGATCAAAGAAGCGCTCAGTAACATCGCGACGCCCAAAGACCAGTCGACCCTCCCGCCGCTTAAAGAGCTGCTGATGCCTTCGTTCGAGGCCGCCGGCGGATTGCAATAGTGAGAATGGGCGGCGCCGGGCAGGCGCCTGCTGACGGAAAGTCCTGATGCCGCAATAGAAAAAGAGGGACTTTCCCTTTATCCTTAAATAACTATTAAGTAAGTGTGCGGCATAATTGCGCACTTAAAATTTCTGAGAGGAATGGTCATGAAAAGAACATACCAACCGCATAACACGCCTCGTAAACGTACCCACGGTTTCCGTGCACGTATGGCGACAAAAAACGGCCGCAAGATCATTAACGCACGTCGTGCAAAAGGCCGCAAAAAACTGTCCGTCTGAGTCCGTACCGCGTGCTGAAACACAACCGAGAGTTTCAGCTGGTCTACCGCAAGGGCAAAAGCGCGCATTCGCATGCACTTGTCCTTTTCTATCTCCCGAACACCCCTGATATTTCTGCCGGATTCACTGCCAGTAAAAAAGTCGGTAATGCCGTCAAGCGCAACCGGGCAAAACGACGCATGCGCGCGCTATTTCATGCGTTTGAACCGCGGCTTCTTCCGGGCAGCTATGTGCTCGTCGCCAAGGCTGCGACCGTCGATGTCCCCTACGCCGAGCTGGAAAAGGCCTTCGGTAAAATCGTCGAACGGGCGGGGGCGCTTCACGCATGATACGATGGCTGGTGCTCAAGCTCATCTGGGTCTACCAGCACAGCTTTACGCTGATCGGTCGGGGCAGCTGCCGCTACTACCCGAGCTGTTCTGAGTACACGCGGCAGCAGTTTGAACAGAATCCGCTGCTGCCTGCAATTTTTAATTCGACGAAACGCATCCTGACGTGCAATCAGCTGTTTCCGGGGGGAATAGATTATGTCGAGGTTTCGAAATTGCGGAAATATCCGAAAGATTTAACCATTAATAGGATAAAGTACTGGCTTGTTCCAAAAGCGGGAAACCGTTTTTACCTTATCAAGAATTTTTCGTACAAAGGCTAGTGTGTGTTTGAAAAAATGAGTTCCAACCAGCGGCTGATCCTGGCCGTGGTCCTTTCATTTGTCTTCTTTATCGTCTACAGCGCGATTTTCCCCCCGAAACAGGTTAACGGCGAACAGAATGCTACGGTGCAGCCGCAGTCGGTGCAGCAGGCGGACAAGACGGTTCCGGCCGATGCCGGGGTCGGCCATACCGTTCCGGTCAGCGAGAAGGTCACCAATGCGGATGCGACACAGCTGGTTACGGTCGAATCGTCCCGTTTCGTCCTCAAAATCGATACCCTGGGGCGCATCGTATCAAAAGTGCTGAAGGATGAAAAATATTTCGTCGACGGCAAACCGACCGAACTGATCGCCCAGGAAGGCGCGCAGCCGCTATTTGTCCGTTTCGCGGACGAGGCACTCAACCGCGAAGCGCTGCGCGTGCCGTACCGCACCAGCACGCCGTCCGTTTCGCTGGATGAAACGGCACAGCAGACCGTCACGCTTGAACAGAAACTCTCCGAGCTGACGGTCACCAAAACGCTGACCTTTTACGCCGACGGCCACTACGACGTCGCGGTATCCCTTTCCAAGCCGGCACGCTATTTCATTTACGTCGGACAGCACGCCGAGCATAAAGGCCAGATGATGATGGCGGTCCACGGCGTCATGGCCTACACGGCCGACGGCGTTTCCAACATCTTTGAAGACGGTGATGTCGAAGGGCGCACCTCCCTGCGCGACGTCAAACTCCTTTCGGCGTTCGACCAGTATTTCGCTTCCATCCTGTACGGGTTCGACCCGGAAACCATCGTCAACGTCGACCGCGACCGCAACGACAATCCCGTCGCCTACCTCGAAGCCAGCGATTCGCTGACGCTGGCCGGTTATATCGGTCCGAAAGATTACCGTCTGCTCGAATCCATCGACCCGGTGCTTGTCAATGCGATCGAATACGGGTGGTTCACCTGGGCGGCCAAACCGCTCTTCAGCGTCCTGATGTGGCTGCATGGCATTTTCGGAAACTGGGGCTGGGCGATCGTCGCGCTGGTGGTCCTGATCCGTATCGTGCTCTATCCGCTCACCTACAAGGGCATGCTCTCGATGCAGAAGATGAAAGATCTCGCACCGAAGATGAAAGAGATGCGCGAGAAGTACAAGGGCGATCCACAGCGCATGAATGCTGCGACGATGGAGCTCTACAAGAAGAACGGTGCCAACCCGCTGGGCGGCTGTCTGCCGCTGCTGCTGCAGATTCCGGTCTTTTTCGCCATCTACCGCGTCTTGCTCAACGCCGTCGAACTGCAAGGCGCCGACTGGATGCTCTGGATCAACGACCTCTCGAGAATGGACCCGACTTTCATTCTGCCGGTCCTGATGGGGGCGTCCATGTATTTCCAGCAGAAGATCACTCCGAACAACTTCACCGATCCGATGCAGGAGAAGATCTTCAAGTACCTGCCGGTTGTCTTCACGTTCTTCTTCGTGACGTTCCCGGCGGGGCTGGTCCTGTACTGGCTGACGAACAACATCCTTTCCATCGCGCAGCAGTATATGGTGAACAAGCAGTATGAAAAGATCAAAGCGGCGCGTCATGAAGCGCACCTGACAGAAAAACACCGGGACGGAGACAAGGCCTGATCATGAAGAAGATCGAAGCGCAGACACTCGAAGCAGCGTATGCCGAAGCGTCGACTCATTTCGAATGCTCTGTGACAGAATTGGACATCGTCGTCGTTCAGCAGCCGAAAAAAGGGTTTCTGGGTCTGATGAGCAAAAGTGCGGTCATTGTCGCCCGCCCCAAAGCACTTGATGAACCTGTAGAGGAAACGGTCGAACCGACACCGGCTGAAACCGCTGAAGAAGTCGCTGAAGAGGCCGTCGAAACGTACCCGGAAGACGACGAAAGCGAGTACGAGGAGGTCTATTCGGACGAAGCGTATTACACCGAGTCCGCAGACGACCTGGAATCGATCGCCGCGGAGGTGGAAGAAAAACTCAATGCGCTCTTCGAGACTATCTGTTTCGATCTCGAACCGATCCGGGTCTCGGTGTACGATGACAATACACTGCTGGTGGAGTTCAACGGGGAAGACGCCGCCCTGCTGATCGGCAAGGAAGGGTATCGCTACAAGGCGCTCTCTTACATGCTGTTCAACTGGATCAACACCGAATACCAGCTGCAGCTTCGTCTTGAGATCGCCGAGTTCCTCCAAAACCAGGAGGAATCGGTGGCCCGTTACCTTGCCGGCGTCTACGAGAACATCGACAAAGACGGCCATGCCCAGACGCGGGTGTTGGACGGCGTGCTGGTCCAGATTGCGCTCAAGCAGCTGCGCGAACGCTATCATGACAAGTATGTCGCCATCCGCACGACGCGCGACGGCGGCAAATACATCATCATCAACGATTACCACAACTACTGACCATGAATGAGACGATAGCCGCCATCGCGACCGCACACGGCGTCGGCTCCATTGCGATCATCCGCATCAGCGGACCGGGCGCAAAAGCGATTGCCTCGAAACTGACCGGCGGCAAAGCGCTGCACGACCGCCGTGCCCATCTTTACCCTTTGTACAATGCGAAAGAGGAACTGATCGACGAAGCGATCGTCCTGTATTTTGAAGGCCCGCGCAGTTTCACGGGCGAGGACGTCGTCGAACTGCAGTGCCACGGCGGGCAGATCGTCGCCGAAGAGGTCCTGGCCGCCGTGCTGGGGCAGGGGGCAAGGATTGCGCAGCCGGGCGAGTTCAGCAAACGCGCCTTCCTCAACGGCCGGATCGACCTGACGGAGGCCGAGGCGATCGCGCAGCTGATCGAAGCCAAAAGCGAAGACGCCGCCAAGATCCTCGCTAAGCAGATGAAAGGATCGCTGCGCAATTTCGTGGAAGGAAACCGCGACGCGCTGCTGGAGATCCTGGCCTACTCGGAAGTCTCGATCGACTATGCCGAAGAGGACCTGCCGCAGGATCTTGTGGACCGGATCATGGGCAAGCTCGAATCCATCTCCGGGGAACTGCGCCGCACCCTGGCGTCGAGCGAGCGCCGGCGCGGCTTGATGCAGGGGTTCCGGGTGGCGATCATCGGCAAGCCGAATGTCGGGAAAAGTTCGCTGCTCAACAGCCTGCTCGATTACAACCGCGCCATTGTCAGCGACATCGCGGGAACGACGCGCGATACCATCGAGGAGCAGGTGCGCATCGGGACCCACCTGATCCGCATGGTCGATACGGCCGGGATCCGCGAGGCGGGGGACGAGATCGAGCGCATCGGCATCGAACGCTCCATGGAGGCGGTCAGCGAGAGTGACATCGTCATCGCGCTCTTTGACGGCAGCCGGCCGCTCGACGGGGAAGACAAGGCGATCCTCGCTTTGATGGCGGACCACAAAGAACAGCGCGCATTTATCGCGGTACTGAACAAAACGGACCTGCCGCAGCGTTTCGACGAGACGCCGCTGCGCGAGTATAGTCCCATCCGCATGAGCTGCAAACAGGACACATCGGTGCTCATCGATGCGCTGCGTTCAAAGATGGACCGCCAGAACGTTTCCGAAGAGACGATGCTGATCTCCCACCGCCAGACCGATGCCGTCCGGAATGCGCTTATCGCGATCGAGAATGCCTATCTGCCGCTCGAAGACCAGGAGCTTGAGCTCTTCTCATTCCATGTCGGCGAAGCGATCCAGGCGCTGGCTTCGATTACAAGGCCCTTTGACAACGAAGAGATGCTCGACAAGATGTTCAGCAGCTTCTGTCTGGGCAAATAGCGTTAAGAGTCAAGATGCATCAAGCTTTACCGATTCTGGCGATCGATCTCGGGCTGAAACGCATTGGGCTGGCGTACACTGCTGAAGGTTCTATTGTCACTCCGTTGCCGGCCATTGAACGCAAAAATCGGAATCAGGCGTCGCAGGCCGTCAAAGACGTCATTTCGGAATGGGGGATCAAACAGATCGTCATCGGCATCCCGATGGGCGGCTCGAGCGAAGCGGAGATGCGCCGGCGCGTGGCGCATTTTATGAACCTCGTCGGCTTCGAAGGCCCCGTCGCCTACCAGGACGAGAGCGACAGTTCCCTGGAAGCCGAAGCGATGATGAGAGGCGAGATCCGCTACAAGCGTGACGGCCGGGTGGACTCGCTCTCGGCCAAGGTGATTCTGGAGCGCTACCTTTCTCATTAGATTTAACTGATTGCGTGCTATAGTTCATGTAAAACTATTGGGCATCTCTGTAATCTGTACAGGGTTTTTAGAGATGTCCTAATGGAGGACTGCATGGGACTTTGGGACGGCGTAAAACGGCAGCTGCGTTCGGTCATCGAGTGGGAGAATCCGGCGGAAGACGATCTCTTTTATCAGTGGTCGGACAACGGCGACGAGATCAAGAATGCGTCGAAACTGCTTGTCGGGCCGGGACAGGGGTGCATCTTTGTCTACGAAGGCCGCGTGGTCGCGGTGCATGAACGCGAAGGGATGACGTCGCTGTTGACGCAGAATATCCCCTTCTGGACGACGATCAAGAAGGTGATGCAGTCGTTTGAGAGCGAACATAAAGTCGGCCTGTATTTCTACAAACGGACCGAGATCCTGAACCAGAAATGGGGCACGCGTTCCCCGATCAAATACATCGATCCCGTATATGACATCCCGGTGGAACTGCTTGCGTTCGGAAACTACTCGTTCCGCATCACCGATCCGAAGCATTTTTTTGTCAACATCGTCGGCGGCAAATCGCGTTACGGCGTCGAGGCGTTCCGCGGTGCCATGGTTTCCCGGCTGGTACAGCCGATCAGTGATTTCCTGGCCGAATCCAAGTACTCCTATGCGCAGATCGACGCCCAGCGCGACGAGCTTTCGATGGCGCTGCACGGCAAACTCAACAGCGTCTTTTCGGAACTGGGTTTCTATCTCAGCGATTTCCGGATCGAGGGGACCGATTTTGACGAAGGGACCCAGGAACGCATTAACCGCATCGCCGATGTCGGTGCGGACGTCCATGCGGCCAAAAACGCAGGGGTGTCCTACCAGGAACTGCAGCGCCTCAGCGCGATGCGCGACGCGGCGACCAACGAGGTCGGGGCCGCGGGGGTCATGATGGGCATGGGCACGGGCATGAATCTCGCCGGCGAGGCGGCCCCGGCGGCGAGCGAGGATATCGGTTCGAAACTGCGCCAGCTCAAGCAGTTTTTTGATGATGCGCTGATTACCGAAGAGGAGTACAGCGCCAAAAAATCCGAATTGCTCAAACGGATGTAGGCCGCCGATGAATCGCTGCAAAAGCTGTTCGGCTCCGCTGCACGGCATCATCTGCGACTACTGCGGTGCGCGCAACAACGTCGATCTCGGCCATTTCAAGCCCCTCAATGTGCGCCCGAACCAGGTGCGTCACTGTCCGGTGTGCCACTCGAATTTGAGCACGATCGACGTCGGAACGAAGGTACCTTTTCTGATCGAACGCTGCGAAAGCTGTTACGGCCTCTTTTTCGACAAGGAAGAACTTGAAACGATGATTGAGCACTCGGTCAAAGGGAGCCGGAACGTCGATCTGAAACTGCTTCAGGAACTGACGGAGAACCCCCGTTATGTCGATGTCATCGTCTATCGCCGCTGTCCGATATGCCGCAAACACATGCAGCGCAAAAACTATGGGCGCCGCAGCGGGGTGATTATGGACCAATGCATGGAGCACGGTATCTGGCTGGACCCGGGAGAACTGAAGCATATTATGGAGTGGGTCAAGGCCGGCGGACTGAAGAAACAGGCAGAGGATCACGCTTTTGATTTTGGCGTTGAGGACCTGTTCCGTTAAAGGGAAGGACCCGCAGGCATCGTGATGCCGAAAAACTCCAGCGCCTCCTCTTCATCGTCGCTCAGATCGGCATGGTGGTAGCTGCTGTCCTCTTCGAGGATGTTCCTGATGCGCTTGACGCAGTGCTCAAAACACGCTTTTCTCGCGCATTCCATGTCGTGGATAAACCCCATCCCGCTGAACTGGTAGTTTTCCCCTTCGTTCTCGATGCAGACAAGGGTGCCGTCGCACTGTTCCTCGATCACTTCGACGAGTTCGCGGTAGTTGATGCCGAATTCCGTTGCCTGCCAGCCGATCGCTTCAAGTTCTTTGTCGGTGAATTCCGCGACGCCGTCGCCCGTGGTGTCGTCGTAGTCGGCGTTGGGGACATTGTATTTCATGATCTCCTGCCAGTTGCGGGCCGCTTTGATCAGTACGCGGTCTTCGACCTCGACGACCTGCATGTTGCCGCCGAGCAGTTCGGCCAGGGATTTGGGTTTGGAAGGGGTCAGTGCCGACGGGGCGGGGCGCTCGACGTGCCCCTGAAAGACGTAGCAGCTTCGGCGATCATAGGGCGGATGATGAATCCCGCCTTCGATGGTAATGCCGAAAGGCTTGCCGCTGTTGACGGCGGCCATCATAGCCGATTTGTCGATGGAGATGATCTCTTTTACGAGGTTGAATTTTTTCATAGGACCTGTCCGGAATTTTTCGGAAATTTTAACATGGCGCAGGCATCGGCCGGTTAAGAAATCCCGCGTCCGCAACTCCTAAGCCGCAGCTAAACTACTCTTTCGCGACTTTTTGGTACAATGCGCAAAATTTTTAGTGGCAGGCAGGACGCTTCGGACTGCTCAATCACCCACATTTCAAGGGATATTCGATGGCATTGAATGTTTATTACGACAAAGATTGCGATATCAACATCATCAAAGGCAAAAAAGTTGCGATGATCGGTTTCGGTTCTCAGGGGCACGCGCACGCGGAAAACCTTCGCGACAGCGGCGTTGAAGTTATCATCGGTCTGCGCAAGGGCGGTTCGAGCTGGGCGAAAGCGGAAGCGAAAAACTTCCAGGTTATGACCGTCGCGGAAGCATCCGCAGCTGCAGACGTCGTTATGATCCTTCTGCCGGACGAAAACCAGGCCGAGATTTACAAAAACGAGATCGCTCCGAACCTGAAACCGGGTGCAACGATCGCATTCGGCCACGGCTTCTCCATCCACTACGGACGCATTCAGCCGGCCGCGGACATTAACGTCATGATGGTCGCTCCGAAAGCACCGGGCCACACGGTACGCAGCGAATTTGTCAAAGGCGGCGGTATTCCTGACCTGATCGCGGTCGAAAAAGACCCGAGCGGCGACACGAAAGCGGTGGCGCTTTCTTACGCATCTGCCATCGGCGGCGGCCGTACGGGGATCATCGAAACGACGTTCAAAGACGAGACGGAAACGGACCTGTTCGGTGAGCAGGCGGTTCTGTGCGGCGGCGTATCCGCGCTGATCCAGGCCGGTTTCGAAACCCTGACCGAAGCTGTGATCAACGAAGAGTCCAAAGCGGCAATGCGCCAGGTTCTCAAAGAGATCCAGAACGGCCAGTTCGCCAAAGACTTCGTCCTCGAAGGACAGGCGGGGTATCCGCGTATGAACGCCGAGCGCAAAAACCTTGCAGCACACCCGGTTGAAGTGACCGGCGAGCGTCTGCGCGAGATGATGCCGTGGATCAAGGCGAACAAAATCGTCGACCAGGAAACAAACTAAAATAGCGGCGCATCTTCTGCGTCGTTACGTTCGTCACGCACGCTTGCGTGCGCTTTCTCACTAGACTCTTGAATTTACACCACTTTTTTAATTTTTAGCACTTAATTTTTATATCGGGAAAATGGCCGATCATTTCCTCGTAACTTCTGTACTTTTGTAGCGCTTCGACGATTTCGGGAATCGGGTCGGCGAAGTAGCCTTCGACGTTGTATTCGTTTTCGCCGAGATCGAAGGCCAGCCTTTCAACGGGCGGGGTGAACTGCGCATCGACCCCCTCCTTGTTTCCGCGGGCATTGATGCGGTACCAGCCGTAGGATTCGAGGTAGACGGCGTTGAGCCCGTGCAGACAGTAGACGTCCGGTGTGTACTCCGAGCAACTGAGCCGCTGATAGCACAGCGCGGCAGGAATTTTGCCGGCGCGCAGCAGTGCCGCGAGCAGGTGGCTTTTCGCGTAACACCACCCCGTTTTATATTCGAGTACT
>JARROU010000015.1:0-10287 GCA_037383585.1 Campylobacterales bacterium
TTGACGGCGTAGGCGAGCTTGCCCGTGCCGATGCCATGGTAGATGACAACCTCGTCCCACCCCTGCATCAGTGCATCCGAGAGGAACACGTCCATCTTTTCGCGCGCCTCTTCGGCCCGCAGGCCGTGCAGGTCGAGCTTGAGCCCGCTGCGTTTCTCGACCTTGCTGCTGACCTGCACTTTCGGCTTCGGTTTCGCCGTTTTCCCGGCGGGCTTGAGTTCGTTGCGCCGGACCCGCAGCCGCATGCCCTCGACTTCGATCGTCGCCTCTTTTTCCTTGAGTGCGACGATGACGCCGCGCTGCTTGCGGTACTTGACCGCATCGCCGACCTTGAACGCGACCGGTTTCGCCGCCTGCTTCGGCTCCTGCTTTTGCGGCAGCTGTTTGTTCGCTTCGTTCATCGCCCGGTGGATGGCCGCCTGATCCCCCGCTTTTGCCGCTTTTTTGGCGCTGTCGATCGCCGTCTGGAACTCGCCGCGCAGCTGCCGTTCCAGTCCTTCGTATTCCCGGCGCAGCGTCTCGCGTTCGGCCTTGAGGGAAAGTTCGCGCTCGTTCAGGTGTTCCAGACGTTCATCGACCTCGGCGTGTTTTTTACGCAGCTCACGCTCCAGCTGGCTGCCGCGCTCGATCAGCAGGTTCAGCTTCTCGTGCTGTTCCCCGTAGACCTCCTTGGCCCGGGTGACGATCCCCGGTGTAATCCCGTAGCGCAGGGCCGTCTCGAAAGCATAACTCTTGCCGATGATCCCCTGCAGGAACTCGTAGGTCGGCACGCGCCGCTCTTCGTCGTAGACCGCCGCCACCAGTTCGACGTCGTCGCGGTCGGCCATCAGCGACGCCAGCCGCTTGTGGTGCGTCGTGACGACGATCTTCTGTCCGCGCCGGATCAGGTCGTCCAGGATCACCTTGAACAGCGCCGCCGCTTCGTCGCTGTCGGTCCCCAGTTCGATCTCGTCGACCCCGACAAGCGCGGAGCGTGCTTCGAAAAGCTGGGCGAACTGCTGCATCCGGCCTGCGAAGGTCGAGATGTCGTTCTTCACGTTCTGCGGGTCGTCGATGACGGCTTCGACCTGCTTGAACGCGCCGATATGCGAATGGTGCGGGTTGAGCTTCATCGGCAGCAGGTACTTGGCCATCAGCGCCGCGGAGAGGATGGACTTGAGCAGCATCGTCTTCCCGCCCGCGTTGACGCCGGTAATCATCAGAACCGAGGCGGAAAAATCGAGGCTGACGGGTTTGGGATTGGAAAGCGCGGGGTGTTCGAAATCGCGCAGGACGATTTTGTCCCCTTTCTGCGCCGCGACGATGTGCAGCCCCTTGGCGCGGGCGAAGAGCACCCGGGCCTGGTAGTGGTCGAAGCGGTCGAACTCCTTGTCGATGAATCCGATGAAGGGGAGCAGTTCGCGCAGCTGTGCCGAGAAGCGTTTCGCGTATTCGTAATAGAGCGCGTCGCGCTCCTGGGTCAGCGCGCGGAGCTGCTCTTTGGTCTTGAGCAGCGCATCGGGAGTGACGTAGAAAAAGCCCGCGCCGGTCCGGCCGACGACGCTGCCTTTGAATACGGCGCCGAAGCCGCCGCGCACCAGCAGACACTCCTCGTCATTGACGTAATGCACCTGCGTGTCGACGAGATAGGGGCGCAGTTTGTCCGAGTAGAGCAGCCGCTTCATCTGAGAAGCGACTTCCCCCTTCTGCGCCTTCATGCGCTCAGCGATCGCATAGAGCGCTTCGTCGAGCTCCTCTTTGAAATGCCCTTTCTCGTCGAAATGGCGCTCAACCTCTTTGAACGCTTCAGGCACGACGATGGTCGCCATCCACTCGCCGATGATCCCTTCAAAGGCCTGGTTCCGCAGCGAGCGGAAATAACGCACGACCTTGATCAGTTCGAAAATCTGCTCGAAGCTGAGTACGCCCTGCTTTTTGAGGTGCGCCCGGATCACATCAAACCCTGTCGTTTTCGGCGGCGCGGAGAATTCAAGCGCGTCCAGCGCCTTGATGAAATGGTAATGGCGCCCCTGGTCGCCTTCGATGTAGAGCGGTTTTTTACGGCTTAAAAAGCTTTCGATCCCGGCGACATGGGACTGCAGGTCAAGCTGGTCGAGCAGATGTCCGAACGCGCTCATTGACATCCTGTGGCATTGAAGATACGCCCGGCGTGCGGCGTCCCCTCGTTGGCGATAAAGCTCTGCGTGCCGACGCTGAGGGTGAACTGCGTATCGTTAACCTCCACACCATTGCACTCAATCGTCTGGTGCTGGTTGAACTTCAGAATCACGGCACGCACCTGTTCTTGCTGCGCATCGACGGAACGGTTCCAGGCGACGGCTGCCGCGATGATCAGCAGCAACGCACCGGCGACCAGCAGTTTCTGCCGATGCGACAGTTCGGTGAAAAAATGCATGGCGGCATAGAGCAGGACAATGACGGCGATAATGTAGAGGTAACTCATTTTTCCCCTCTCAGCTGATAGGTGATGTCGCCGGCGCCGAAGCCGATGATCAGCCCCTCGCCCAGATGCTCCGCTATTTTACCATCTTTGACGATGTCAAGGCCGCAGCCGCTGCGCTTGACGGCATCGGCGAGAAAAGGAGCATAGGCGGCAAAGACCTCCTCGAAGTCGATCACCCTCGCGTCTTCACCCGCGGCCCAGACCGGCAGAATGATGAGGCGGTCCACTCCCTCGAAACAGTGTGAAAAAGCCTCAAGATTGTCGATGGTGCGTGAATACTTATGCGGCTGCCAGACGGCTGTGATCGTTTCAAGCCCCTTAAGGCGCGCATACGTCCGGGCCGACGCCATCGTCGCGGCGATCTCCGTGGGATGGTGGCCGTAATCATCGATCAGCACGCAGTTTGTTTCGGTGCCGATGATGTCAAAGCGTTTTTTGATCCCCTTGTAATTCAGGATGCGTTCGCGGACCGCATCGACCGGCATCGTCTGCGCCGCGGCGAGGATCGCCAGCGCGGCATCGAGCGCGATGTGTTCCCCGAACCCCCAGACCTCGAAGGTCCCCATCTCTTTGAGGGTAAAACGCGTGTGCGGCTCGCCGCCGCGCAGCACGTATTCGACCTCTGAAATGTCACGTCCCGGATGGAGCCTTACGGCATCGTCTTCGATCGTGGAGAGGAATTCGTCTTCGGCGTTGAGCACGCGGATCTTCGCCGAGGCGATGAAACGGCGATACGCGTCGTAAAAGCGCTCATAGTCGTATTCGTAATACTCCATGTGCTCCGGTTCGGCGTTGGTGACGATCGCACAGTAGGGGTTGGAGTTGAGGAAACTGCCGTCGCTCTCGTCCGCTTCGAAGATCAGACGGTCGTTTTCTTCCTCATAGCGTACGTTGGAACCGAACGCTTTGGACTCCGCCCCGATGATGGCCGATCCATCCATGATGGCCGCCAGCATGGCCGAGGTCGTGCTTTTGCCGTGGGCCCCCGCCACGGCGTAGACCTCTTTGTCATGCAGAATGCGAAGCAGCGCCTCTCGGCGCGGCAGCACCTCGATCCCTTTTTCCTTCGCCGCGACGACCTCAACATTGTCGGGTTTGATGATCGCCGAATGCACGACCAGGTCCTGGTCCGTGATCGCACTCGGGTCGTGCGGGATCGTGATGTCGATCCCTTTTGACTTGAGCTGCCGAACGATGCGATTGTCTGCAATGTCGCTGCCGCTGACCCTATTCCCTTTGTGGTCCATGTACTGCGCGAGACCGGAGATGCCGATGCCCCCGATCCCGATAAAGTGGATCTTCACGCTTTGTCCGCCTCTTCCACGTCTTTGCTGAAAGCGCTGATGTAAAAGGTACCGTTGCGCTGTGTCTCGTCCAGGTCCGCCGCCTCATCGAGGAAGTGGTTGAAATCGGTAATGCGCTCCGCACACTGCTGATGGCGCTTCATCGCTTCGGAAAAACGGGCATCATCCGTCAGCCCTGCCAGGATCTCGAACAGGGCCGCCGCATCGGACGCCTTGCCCGCGCTGTAATGCTCGATGGCGTATTCGTACAGCGCGCGCAGCGTCGCGAAATCCTTCACGTCGGCCATGTTCATCCGCCGTCCGCTTCCCAGGACGTCCGTCAGGTTTTCCAGCGCCAGTTCCAGGATGTTGGCGTAGTAGGCCAACAGCATCTTTTCATCGAAACATTCGTTTGCTTCGGCTTCCAGAACGTAAAGTCCGGCGATGTCGGCGTTTTCCTGCGCCTTTAATATCTTTTCTTTCAGGGCTTCGGTCTTATCCATTCATCGCCTCCTTGATGCGTTCAAGCGCCATTTTCGTCCGCTCCGGGCTTTCGACCAGGGCGATGCGGATGCGGCCCCTTCCCGGGTTGTTGCCGTTGAGATCGGTCCGCGCCAGGTATTCGCCCGGCAGCACTTTCAGGTTGTAGTCACGGTAGAGTTTTTCGGTAAACGCAATGGCGTCCCCCACCTCCAGCCAGAGATAGAAGGTCGCTTCGGGGATCTCCGTGCCGAGGATCTCGCGCGCGATCTCGAAGTTTTCGCGGTAGATCGTCCGCGCTTCGCCCACATGCGCATCGTCGGCCCATGCGGCGGCCGCGGCCGTCTGCAGCGGCAGCGGCGATGCGCAGCCGACATAGGTGCGGTACTGGCGGTAACCTCCCAGGATCTCCGCATCTCCGGCGATAAAGCCGCTGCGCAGCCCCGGGGCGCTGGAGCGTTTTGAAATGGAGTTGAGCGTCAGCACGTTTTTGAACTCCGTGTTGCCGACCGCCGCGCTTGCCTCGAGGATGCCCGCCGGCGCCGCGTACGGATAGATCTCGCTGTAGCATTCATCGTTGAGCAGAACGAAATCGTACTCAAGCGCCAGCTTCACCCATTCGCCCAGTTCCTCGAGCGAAAGGCAGCTGCTCGTGGGATTGTTCGGGACATTCAGGATGACCAGGTCACAGGACTCAAGCACGGACGTGTCCGCCTTCGGCTTGAAGCCGTTCTCGGCATCGAGATTGAGGTAGTGCACCTTGGCACGGCTGGCAATGGCAGCCCCTTCGTAGATCTGGTAAAAGGGATTGGTGAACGCGACCACCGGGTCGGCTTTGTCAAAAAGCAGGTACTGCGGAAAGTTGAACAGGACTTCCCGTGTTCCGAAGGTCGAGACCAGCTGCTGCGGGGAGAGCGTTACGCCGAATCGGCGCGAAACGAAATCGCGCATGGCACCGTTTAGCATCTCTTCGCCCGCGGTCTTCGGGTAGCGGCGCAGCGTCGCCGCGCTGCCGCAGAGCGCCTGCTGAATAAACGCCGGGGTCTCGAACTGCGGTTCCCCGATGGTCAGCGTCAGCGGCGCATAGCTGCTGCTGGGCGCAATGGGGTCAAGCAGTGCATTCAGTTTTTCAAACGGATAAGGTTCAAACTGCATTGTCATCCTGAGTGGTATTTTGGGGGTTTATTATACTTTGTGGCGCATTATAATCTGCTATACCAGCGGACGAGCGAACCGCTCTGCGGGCGGAGAGTCCTGTTGTTGCGGCAAAGAGGCAGGATCGGACGGCGCGCTCCCCGTTTCAGCGCCGCAGGCATTATTCGTATTACTTAAGCCTACTTTACAGGAGCGAATAAGTTTACCGCGCACCTGTATCCACATGGAACAACACAGTAAAATACCGCCATCTTTTATAAAAGGCACTGTTTTAATGAGAGCCCTTTCATTCATCGTCATCCTTATTCTGATGACCGGATGCAACAATTCCCAGGAAACACAGACGGTATCGCAGCCGGAGAAGACGCTTACGACGCCTGAAAACAAGGCACAAGCTTCTGGCACCACCTCATCCGCCGTCGTCATCCCGGCACAGACCTCCGCCGAGGAAGCCCAATCCGCATCAAACACGACGCAGACGTCGAAGACCGCCGATTTTTCCCCGGCCGTTCTGTTCCAATCCTGTGCGGCGTGTCACGGAAACCATGCGGAAAAATCGGCGCTGAACCAGTCCGCAATTATCGGGGAATGGGACAGCAAGCGTATTGCGGCCGCCATTGTCGGCTACCAGGAGGGCACCTACGGCCGTACGATGAGGACCCTGATGCAAAACCAGGTCAAAGGACTCAGCCGCGTTCAGGTCGAAGCCCTCTCCGAATACATCGCCAACCTCTACGTCAAAACCCACTAAAGGCGCGCGATGCAAACAATGGAAGAAACCCAGATCAAGCTCCTCATTTTTCTCGTCATTGCCGCGATTTTCGTCTTCGTGCTGACGCGCAAGAAAAAATAAGCTATACTTAACCCACTCTATCAAACGGGAGGGTATTGACTTGAAAGACCTGACACAATTCCAGCGCGACCGCAACTGGTTCATCATCTTTTCCGCCGCACTTGTTTTCGGCATCGTCTGGACGATCCTGGGCGAAAATGCCTACAAACTGGTCTACACGGTGATCGCGTTCGGCTTCTTTCTCCATTCGGGCGTCACAATGGAACTTCACGCCCATCATGCCGAGCACGAGGACGACGGCCACGGCTGATTCGTCCGGCCGCTGCGCGCCCTGCCCTAATGGCTGACGTCGCGCCCAAGCTCCCTTTGAACCGAATCGATTTTTCCCTTTAAACGCCCCGCTTTTCCCTTGCGGATATCGAGTTTCAACGACGAATAGACCCGCTCGCAATCCTCTCCAAGCACGTCATACGCTTTTTCGACGACGGCAAGCGCTTCTTTGACGCTGCCGGTCTCGACGATGGTGCCCATCGGGGTCAGCTGGTACGGCAGGCCGCTCTCATCGATCATGCCGATGATGCGGCTGACGTATTTGGACACGGAGGCCCCGTCGCGGCAGTCGCTGCTGGTGGGGAACATGGAAAATTCGAGCAGAACGGATGTCATGGGTTCTCTCCTGTAATGTAATCCGGGATCAGTTCACGCATTTTATGATAAATGCGTTCAAAGTCCGTCGAGTAGACCCGGGTGTCGGCGATGGCGGTGATGAAGTTCGTATCGCGTTCCCAGCGCGGCACGAGGTGCAGGTGGATGTGTTCCGCGATCCCCGCCCCCCCGGCCTTTCCGAGGTTCATCCCGATGTTCACACCTTGCGCTCCGAAGCCCTCTTTGAGCATTTTGACGCCTTTTTGCGCCAGGGCGCTCATGTGCAGCCATGTATCGGCGTCCAGCGCTTCGAGCGCGTCCGTATGGAGGTGCGGGATGATCATGAAATGCCCCGGCGTGTAGGGATAGCGGTTCATCACCATAAAGCAGTGATCGTCGCGGTAGAGGACATGCAGTTTCTCATCGTCCTCGACATGTTCGCTGATATGGCAGAAGACGCACCCCTCGATCGTCTGTCCGCTGATGTAGTCGCTGCGCCACGGCGCGTAAAGGATCTCTTTCATGGGAGCAAGTATAACCTAACTCTCTTTGACCGAGGCGATGGATTCATCCGGAATGTAAAAGCGTTTTTTAAAGAGGAATGAAATCCAAAGCGACACAGGGTTCATCGCCGACGACCCAGGCATCACTGCCGGGCCCCACTTCGAAAGCATCCCCCGCTCCGACTTCCGTTTCGGTTCCGGCGGCGTCTTGTATTTTCATCCGCCCGGAAAGGATATAGCCGATATGGTTTTCGGACGCCCTGCCCGTCTGCGGTCTGGCGTGCCGGCTCCACTGCCACCCCGGCTTGTACGTCCCCAGGCCGATCGCGGCGGAGCGCAACGCGACCGAAGAGCGCACACTCCCGTCCAGAAACTGCCTGATGGTTTCGGAATCCCTGTGATTCCCGGTAACGATGCCGGTTTGCTGCTCTTTCATTTGCTCACTTTCATTTTGTATCCGGGCTCTTCGACCGTTTCCCGGCCGTGCCGGTTCCTATCATACGCTTTTTTCTGATGAAAGCAAGCGTTACCGATTGAATGTCGCGGCAACACAAAAGAAGATGTTTACCGCGCGTCGCCGGCGTGCTCGTCTAGGGAGACGTTTTGCAGCCGCCGGCGGGCGGTCACGCGCACGACGGCAAGCGCTACGGCGCCGAGCAGGGCGAAACCGCCGACGAGTGCGAAAATCGTACCGTCGTAGAGCTGCCCTACGGTCACGCCAATGGGCACCGCGATCAGCGTCGAAAGTGACCCGACCACCGCGGAGCCGATCCCGGCGATATGCCCCAGCGGTTCCATCGCCATGGCGTTGAGGTTGCCGAACAGCATGCCCAGGCAGAAAAAGGTGATCACTCCGTACGCCATGAAACTCCAGAAGGGAGGCACACCTTCAAAAGCGGCGGCGGTCCCCAGAAATGCAACGGAGACCAGGGCGAGCACGACCAGTGCTACCGTGCTCAGGGGGCGCATCCCGAACCGAAGGACCAGCCGGGCGTTGACGAACGAAGCGAGGCCGATGGAAAGGGCGAACACCCCGAAATAGAGGGCGAACATCGCCCCGGTGCGATAGGTGTTCTGGAAGATCTGCTGCGCAGAACTGAGATAACCGACAAAGGCGCTGAACACGAACCCCATGGCGACGGTATAGCCGAACGCGGTGGGGTTTTTGCAGGTTTCAATGATGCCCGCGGCGATGTGTTTGAGTGAAAAAGGGGCGCGCTGTGCTGCGGGCAGCGTTTCGGGCTGGCGCAGGGCGAACCACAACAGCGTCAGCACGGCGACGGAGATAAAGAGCCCGAAGATCGCCTGCCATCCCCACAGATAGAGCAGGCCTTCCCCCAGCGCCGGAGCGATGGCCGGCACGAAGATAAAAATGCTCATGACAAACGACATCACGCTGGCCATCATCCGCCCTTCGTAAAGATCGCGGATCAGTGCCACGGAGACGATGCGCGGCCCGGCGGCGCCGAACCCCTGCAAAAAGCGGCCGGCCAGCATCACCGGCAGACTCGTGCTCAAAACGGCGATGACGGCCCCGACAATGTAGAGCCCGAACCCGATGTAGATGGCGCTTTTGCGACCGATGCTGTCGCTGAGCGGCCCGTAGATGAGCTGCCCCAGAGCCATCCCGGCGAAGAGCAGGGAGATGATCAGCTGGTTGTCGTTTTCCGACTGCACGTTCAAGGCGGCTCCGATCAGCCCCAGTGCGGGCATCACGGCATCGATGGCCAGCGCCGCCGCGGCGGTCATCATACCCATGAGAAAAACGAATTCTCTAAACGAGGGGTGCTGTGACGATTCCGTCATTTCATACCTTTCGCCCGAAGATGGAAGCGCTGCCCTGTTTTTACCGACGAGAAAAGAGCATGCGAATGTGTTATGCATATTTTACAGTAACCTTTTGAGGAGAAAACAATGGTCTGTAAATTTCACGAGGTACTGGATTTTGTCCGCCAATACAATCTACTCAACGATCTAGATGATGACGCCGTCAAGGAGAACTTCGACATCTTTCCCCATGCCTGCAGTTTCGACAAGAATCTTCACGCTTATGAAGTCAATTGTGACGATCCGAACGTCTTTGAAACCATTCTCGATAAAACGTTGGAAATTCTCGACGATACCTTCGAGCATACATACACCAAAGACGCACTGAGAGAGATCGCTGCGACTTTTTGCGACGTCTTTAAAGCGGCAGGTGCACCCAAGCGTCCCGTGCCGTTTATCATCGTGCTGCTCTCCAGGCTCTGACGTTTGAACAAAAATCCGCCCGCGGGTTTTTGATCGGTCTCCGGCAGCTTTTTATGCATTTAGTATCTCTTGATCCGTCAGTTCCTCGCCAATCCAAAGCTTTACATCTCGTGCACCGGCACTCAAAGCGAGTTCTTGCAAGACCTTTTCTTCAACGTCAGATAATTTTTCACCTATCAATTCAATAGGATGCATGATGGCTATTGGTCTCAACCAACTCTCCTGAAGGTATTTGAATGCTTGTTTAAGAAGCGTTTCCGCTGCATCAAACTCACCGACTAAAAGGTGTTTACTGGAAAAAGGCATGTCAGCGTCAAGCGAAACGCTTTTACCGGAATTCGCACATCTGACTGTGAAAGAATTTTCTCTTATTTGTACATAAAAAATTTGTGTTTTGAACTTTGACAACACGAAGCTTCCTTTATTGCATAACTCTTAATTAGTAAACACTTTAGTGTACTATAGAACTTTTCCGATTAGAAAAACCTCCAAAAATTGCCGCTGTCGTCCCCTTGGTTTTTAAGATACAATAAAGAACGTCAGCCCAATCAGCGAGGAGTGACAAGATGAACCCTTTAATGAAAATCTTCAGTTTGATTGCCTTATCCCTATGGTTTTCGGCTCCGGCCTCTGCGTCCGCATGCGACAAGCCTTTCACGAAAGTGTTCGAGGAGGTTGAGCCGTCGGTGGTACGGATCTTCTCGGTCACCATCGATCCGTTCACGATGATCGAGC
>JARROU010000015.1:10297-12516 GCA_037383585.1 Campylobacterales bacterium
GCTTGAAATCGGGACGGGCGTGGTCATCGATGACGAGGGTCACATCGTCACCAACGCCCATATCGTCTATCGGGCCAGCGAAATCATGATCTCCTCCGGGAACGAAAACATGCTGCCTGCAACGCTCATCGGGATGGACCCCATCTCGGACCTTGCGGTCATCAAGCCGGATGTGCCCGGGATAAAGCTGCCCAAGGCCCGCCTGGGGCATTCGGACACACTCGCGATCGGGGAGGAAGTGCTGGCGGTCGGGTATCCGTTCGGGATCGGAAAGAGCGCGACCCGGGGGATCATCTCGGCCGTGGAGCGGGTCGTGCCGCTCTCCCCTTTCAGCTGGATGACCCCATACCTGCAGACGGATGCGGCGATCAGCCCGGGCAATTCCGGCGGACCGCTGTTCAACCGGTGCGCCGAAGTGATCGGGATCAATACCCTGTTTTTGGAACAGGGACAAAACATCAACTTCACCATTCCGGTGGACCTGGTTCGTCAGCTCGCCCCCATGCTTATCAAGGAAGGGAAAGTGATCCGGGCGTGGCACGGGATAAACGGCCGGATGGTCCCCCCTCCGCTGATGTTCGCCCTGCATATTGCGCCCGGTTTTCTGGTCGAGACGGTCGAACCCGGCAGTCCCGCCGAGAAGATCGGTCTGCGGGGCGGGACCTTCCCCGTGATCCTCGGAACCGAAGAGTACCTGTTGGGCGGCGATGTGATCAATAAAGTGAACGGCCGGGAGCTGACCGATCTTAAGACGGCCGCCGACATTGTCCGCTCCCTGAAAGTGGGCGACAAGATCACATTGCAATACTGGCGCGACGGCACCATGCATGAAGCCGAGGTCGTTCTTCCCGAGCGGCCTGTCCTGCCGGGGGATACAAGGAAATTTGACAAACTCAGAAGCCATCGATAGAGCCTTTAGCCGATGCGGCTGAAAGCCAGACGGTTCTAGATAAACGCGAAGACGAGGTCGGGGAAGAGAATCACGATGCCGATGGCGAGCAGCTGCAGCAGGATGAAGGGGATGATCCCCTTGTAGATCTGCAGCGTCGTAACCGTGCTGCCGGCGGCGCCTTTGAGAAAGAAGAGCGCCAGGCCGAACGGCGGGGTAAGGAAGGAGGCCTGCAGGTTAAGCGCGATCAGAACGGCGAACCAGACGGGGTCGATGCCGAAGGCGTGCATGACCGGAACGAGGATCGGGACGACGATAAAGGAGATCTCGATGAAGTCGATGAAGAACCCCAGGATGAAGATGGCCAGCATCGCGATCCCGATGAAGACCCAGACGTCGCCGATGTCCCGGCTGAAGAACTCCAGCACGAGGTCGCTGCCGCCGAGTTCGTTGAAGACGAGGCTGAACGCCGTCGCCCCGATCAGGATCATGAAGATCATCCCGCTGAGCTTCACCGTCTCGAGCAGCGCATAGCTGACCATCGGGCGGCTGAGCGTGCCGTTGAAGGCGCTGAGCAGGAGCGCGCCGACGACGCCGAAAGCCGCGGACTCCGTCGGGGAGGCGATCCCCGCAAAAATGGAGCCGAGCACCGCGACCATCAGCAGCAGCGGCGGCGCGATCGCGGCGAGGGCCTTCAGGATTCCGATGCGTTCATGTTCGGCGACGGCCGGCGCCGCCTCCGGCTGCAGCCGGCCGTAAACAAGGATATAGACGATGTAGAGGCCGACAAGCAGCAGCCCCGGCAGCACCGCGCCCATAAAGAGCTCGCCGACGCTGACGTTCATCACGTCGCCGAGGATGATGAGAATGATCGAGGGCGGAATGATCTGCCCCAGTGTTCCGCTGGCCGCGACGGTGCCCGATGCCAGTCCCTTGTCGTAGCCCGCGTTCAGCATCAGCGGCAGCGCGATGATGCTCATCATAACAACCGAGGCGCTGACGATCCCCGTCGAGGCCGCGAGGATCGCCCCCACCAAGACGACGCTGACCGCCAGGCCGCCGCGCACGCTGCCGAACAGCGCGCTCATCGTCTCGAGCAGTTTTTCGGCCATCCTCGACTTCTCCAGCACCAGCCCCATCGCGATAAAGAGCGGCACCGCCATCAGCGTCGTGTTGCCCATGATGCCGAAAATTCGGAACGGCAGCAGGCTGAAGACCTGCAGCCCCAGCTCCGGTACGAGCAGCGCGAACAGCAGGGCCACGCCCCCGAAAACGAAGGCGACCGGCACGCCCGAGAGCAGCAGCACCAGCGCAATGACGAACATGGCCA
>JARROU010000016.1:0-14641 GCA_037383585.1 Campylobacterales bacterium
CCCGGGTTTTGGCCCAGGCGGCCAATTTTTTGATGTAGATCAGGGCATCGGGCAGATAGGTCTGGATGACGATGCCGGCATGCAGGTCCGTATACGCTTCTTGCGACAGGACGCCCATAAACGCGTCCATCGTGATGCGGACGTCCCGGTACTCTTCCATATCGAGATTGACGAACTTGTAGCGCTCCTCCCCTTCTCGGTCTTTGTACGTATTCGTTTTGGCCGCCGCGTATACCCGCTCCAGCTGTTTGGAGATCCGCTGAACGTTGTTGTCGTGCGCATGGGGGATGATCTGGGAGAACATGTTCGAGATTTTGAGCGAGAGGTAGTCGACATCGGGGTTTTGCAGGATGTCGACGTATTTGTCGACGCGCCGCTGCGCTTCGGCTTCGCTGTGGACGATCTCTCCGATAATATTGACGTTGACCCGGGTTCCTTCTGCCTTTCTGGCTTTCATGTGTTTGGTGAGGACCGGGTCTTCTCCTTTGATCACAATGGAACTGATGTCGTTTCGAAGGTAGTTGATGAACATCGGGACGGAAATGGAGCTGACGTACACGCCTACATCGCGAAAGAGCCAGATAAGGATCTGTTCGAATTGGGAGAAAAAGTCGGTATTTTCGTACTTTTTGAAGATGTATTCGATTTGATCGGCTTCTCTTTCGGGGTTTTTGGAGCGGAAACTCTGATCCAGCAGCTCGATCAGAAAGATTTTATTGAGCGGATTTTCCAGCATGCGTTGCATCATCGCGTGCAGCTTCTGCTCTTCTTTGCCGATGTTTTGGGAAATCGACTCCTGCCATTGCCGTGCTACGTGTTTGGTCTGATCAAAGAGTGATGCGGGTATCGCCATTGGCCTATCCTTCCGTTTGGGCTGATTGGTATCGCATGCGGTATCGGCAAAATGCGATTCGACAGGAACAAACGCCGATTACGGTAATGCGGGGCGCCGCGTCTGTCTGTAAACAGGCTCTAAGATAACATATTAGAATTAGCCCAAGATAAAATACCTGCGGCTCCTATGGTTCTGTTGGGAAGACTGGATGTGCGGAAAAGATGCCGTGTCGGAACGGATTCGTCGGTTGATTCTGATAGAGTAAAGGTCGGAACGTTATGGTGTGCCAGAAGTTACGCTGTAGGGTTTTGGTGTTTTGGATTATTTGAAAAAGTTTTCGGAAGTGGTGGCCTGTCGCGGAATCGAACCACGGACACAGGGATTTTCAATCCCTTGCTCTACCGACTGAGCTAACAGGCCTTTTGGTTAAGAGGCCGAAATTATAGCAATGAGATATTGAAGTTCAGCTTAAAGCGGCAACGGCTTTTTTGAAAGTGTCGCCGCGCACGGCATAGGAGGGGAACTGGTCGAGGCTGGCGCAGGCGGGAGAGAGCAGGGCGACACTCTCTTTGGTGTGCGCAGGGGCGATACGTCTGACCGCTTCGTCGACCGTTCCGCAGCTCTCAAAAGCGATGCCGAAGCGTGCGGCCAGGGCGTCGAGTTTTTCCCGGTTGCTGCCAACGGTGTAGAGCGTCACGTCATAAGGCTGCAGCGCTTCAAAGAGCGGCACCATGTCGACCCCTTTGTCATCGCCGCCGACGATGAGGTGCATCGGGCGCTCGCCGTACCGTTTGACGGCCGCCAGCGCGGCGTCGATGTTGGTCGCTTTCGTGTCGTTGACCCAGAGGCGTTTCTGTGCGTCGAAGAGCTCTTCCTGGCGGTGCGGGTCGAGGACGAAAGCGTTCATCTTCTCATAAGCGATCCGGTCGAAAAGGATGAGGTCGACGGCCATGGCCAGAACGGCGTCGAGCAAAAAGGCGCCCCTGAAACGGATCTTTTCGATCTCGAAGCCGAAAAAGGCGGCGAGGTCTTCCGCATCGTCGTAGGCGACGACAAAAGCGTCCGTCGGCGTGTCGGCATACGCACGCGGCAGGAGCACCGTTTCGCCTTCGTGCAGCTGCAGCAGCGGTTTCAGCTTGTCGTCGATGTACGCCTGTTCGCTGCCGTGCCAGCTGATGTGGTCCGGCGTGATCGGCAGCACGACGTAGAGATCGGGCTTCGCTTCGTGCGTATAGTGGAGGGTGAACGAGCTGGTCTCGAGCACCCAGATCGGCGCATCGGGGTCCAGCGCGGCAAGGGGCGTGCCGATATTGCCGCCCGACTGCGCCCCTTTGTCGGCAAGCAGGTGGGTGATCATCTGCGTCGTCGTCGTCTTGCCGTTGGTGCCGGTGATCCAGACGTTGAACGGCTTGTCTGCTACGGTGAAAGGGCCGCGTATGAGCGGCGAGAGGAACAGATCGTATTCGCTGACGAGGTGCTCCGCATTTTTGATCAGCGGGTGTTCGGGCGGGAGGCCGGGCGACGGGATTTCAAGGTCGGAATAACGCGGATCGAATTCGCCTGAGGGCCGGACCCGGTTGCCCGCTTCGTCCCTGAACGGCTTGTGGACGTTGTCGTCGTAGAAGGTGAACGGGCCGAAACGTTTTGCAATGGCTTTGGTCGTGACCCCGTATCCGAAGAGGCTGATTCTGCTGCTGTCCACAGGAGCCCCTTAACGGATTTTCAGCGTGATGAGCGCCAGCAGGTTCGAGAGCATGGCGATGATCCAGAATCGGACGATGATCTTGTTCTCCGCCCAGTTCTTCATCTCGAAGTGGTGGTGGATGGGGGCCATCAGGAAGACGCGTTTCTTGCGCAGCTTGAAACTGCCCACCTGCAAAATGACGGAAACGGTCTCCAGGACGAAGATGAAGCCGATGAGCAGCAGCAGCAGTTCGCTTTTCGCGACGATGCTGAGGTAGCCCAGGAAGGCGCCGATCGCGAGCGAACCGCTGTCGCCCATGAAGACTTCCGCGGGGTGCGAGTTGTACCACAAAAAGCCGATCAGCGAGCCGATCAGCGCCGCGGCGACGACGGCGGCCTCTCCGGCGGGGAAGTTCGGCATATAGAGGTAGGCGGAGAGGCCCGCGTGGCCGATGACGTAGACGAAGATGCCCAGCGTCATCAGGGCGAAGACCGAGGGGACGGTCGCAAGGCCGTCGAGGCCGTCGGTCAGGTTGACGGCGTTGGAGGCGGCCACCATCACGAGGGTCCAGAACAGCAGGGCGAAGAGCTGCATGTCAAACAGCGGGTATTTGTAAAACGGCACGTAGAGTTCCGTATCGAGGCCCGCCGCAAAGAGCAGAAAAAAACCGCCCAGCAGGGCCGCAGAGATCTGCAGCATCAGTTTGCCCCGGGCCGTCAGTCCGGCCAGGTTCTGCTGTTTGGCGATCTTGGCGTAGTCGTCTTTGAAGCCGATCAGCATGAACAGCGCGAGGACCAGCATCCCGCCCAGGGCGAAAAAGTTGTCGTAGCGAACCGTGAGTGCCGATGCCGCCAGCGTGGAGACGATGAAAACGACGCCCCCCATCGTGGGGGTCTTCGCTTTCTCGCGGTGGCGGTCCGGGGCGTAGTCGTTGATCGGCTGTACGCTCGACGTACGCTGGGCCCAGCGGATAAAAAACGGCATAAGCAGCAGCGTCAGGCACAGGGCGAGGAAAAACGCAACGCCGGCACGGACGGAAATGTATTGCAGCAGATTGATATGAAGAGATTCGTAAAGCCAGTAAAGCATCAGCAGTCCATAAAAAAATTTCGCCATTGTACAAAGCGAACGGCAACACGCCCCTTCTATATACTGTGCGCAGGGGGTTAGTTATGCCCTTAAAGTGAGTAAAAAGTGCTATTTTAATATAATTGCCGTCATTATATGTTTAAGGGATATCCATGGGACAAAAGACGGTACTCGTGATCACGGACGGGATCGGCTACAGTCAAAGAACGGAAGCGAACGCCTTTTACCATGCCAAAAAGCCGACGTATGACAAGCTTTTTGCCGAGGTGCCGCACGCACTGATCGATACCTTCGGTCTCAGCGTCGGGCTGCCCGAAGGGCAGATGGGGAACTCGGAAGTCGGGCACATGACCATCGGAAGCGGGCGCGTGCTGTACCAGGACCTGGTCAAGATCTCGCTCGCGGTTGCGGAGGGAACACTGGCAAGCAATCCGGTATTGACGGCGCTTCTGGAGAGTTCCGATACGCTGCACCTGATCGGCCTTATGAGCGACGGGGGCGTGCATTCGCACATCGACCACACCATTGCGCTGGCGAAAATCGCAGAGGCCGCCGGCAAGCAAGTCTGGCTGCATCTGATCACGGACGGGCGCGACGTTTCGCCGACGTCGGCGCCGCACTACCTGCAGAAGCTGCAGGAGATCCTGAACGACAACGTACGCATTGCAACGATCGGCGGCCGCTTTTACACGATGGACCGCGACCACCGCTGGGAACGCATCAAAGCGGGCTACGACGCGATCGTTACGGCGGCACCGGCGGCCGGAATGGATCCGGCGGCATACATCGAGGCCTCATATGCCAAAGAGGAGACGGACGAATTCATCGTCCCGGCCGCCTTTGAAGGGTATGAGGGGATGAAAGCGGGCGATGCCGTGCTCGTGACCAACTTCCGAAGCGACCGCGTCCGCGAGATCACGACGGCGCTCGCATCGGCGGACTTTTCCGAGTTCGAACGCCCGTTCGCCGTGGCAGATCTGGCGACGATGACGGAGTACGAAAAGAGCTTTCCCTACCCGGTCCTTTTCCGCAAGGAGACGCCGAAAAACACGCTGGCGGAGGTGATCAGCAAACAGGGGCTGCGCCAGTTCCATACGGCGGAAACGGAAAAATACGCCCACGTGACCTTTTTCCTCAACGGCGGGATCGATGAGCCTTACGAGAATGAGACGCGGGTTCTCGTTCCGAGCCCCAAGGTCAAGACCTACGACGAGCAGCCGCAGATGAGCGCGCCGGCCGTCGGCGACGCCGTCGTCAAAGCGATGGACGAAGGGTACGCTTTCGTCGTCGTCAACTTTGCCACCGGCGATATGGTGGGGCACACCGGGAAATACGAGGCCGCGGTACAGGCGGTCGAGGCGGTCGACCATGAACTCGGACGCATTGTCGAAAAGGCAAAGGAAAACGATTACGCGATGGTCCTGACGTCCGACCACGGCAACTGCGAGGAGATGTGGGACGAGGACGGCAACGTGCTGACCAACCACACCGTCGGAAAAGTCTGGGCCTTCGTTATGGCCGAGGGCGTCGAGAAGGTGCACCCGGGCGGGCTGAACAACATCGCTCCGACCGTGCTGAAACTGATGGGCGTCGAGGCGCCTGCGGAGATGGACGACAGTCTGTTATAAAACAACTATTAAAGGAGAGTGATGAAATTCACGGGTAAAAATGTATTGGTAACGGGGTCAAGCCGGGGGATCGGCGCGGAGATCGCAAAAGTACTGGCCGGATACGGTCTCAAAGTCTGGATCAACTACCGCAGCGGCGCCGAGGCGGCGGAAGCGGTGAAAGCCCAGATCGTCGCCGCGGGCGGCGAGGCGGAGACCATCGGGTTTGACGTCGCGGACGAAGCGGCGTTCACGGGTGCGATCAAGAGCATCGTCGCTGCGGACGGCGAACTGGGCTACCTGGTCAACAACGCGGGCATCACGAATGACAAACTGGCACTGCGCATGAAGACTGAGGAGTTCCTCTCCGTCATCAATGCCAACCTGACCTCCGCATTCATCGGCTGCCGCGAGGCGATGAAAGTGATGCGCAAGAAAAAAACGGGCGCGGTCGTCAACATCGCCTCCATCGTCGGCGAAACGGGCAATGCGGGCCAGACGAATTATTCGGCGTCCAAAGGCGGCATGATCGCGATGAGCAAAAGCTTTGCCATCGAGGCGGCGTCGAGCGGAATCCGCTACAACACGATCACCCCGGGCTTTATCGCGACCGATATGACCGACGAACTCAGCGACGAAATCAAGGCGGGATTCACGAGCAAGATCCCGATGGGCCGTTTCGGCCAGGCGAAGGAAGTCGCGGAAGCGACGGCGTTCCTGCTTTCCGATTCGGCTTCTTATATTACCGGCGAGACCCTCAAAGTCAACGGCGGCATGAATATGGCGTAACCGCATGAACGGGGGGCGCAGCCCCTTTGGTGTTTTATTTATAATCCGTGTGATATAATTCCGTAATTTCAAAATGGATAGAGGAGCTATAATGGCACTTTTGGATGACATCAAAGAAGTCGTAGTTGAACAACTGAGCGTGAACCCGGACGAGGTAAAACCGGATGCAAAATTCGTAGAAGATCTGGGTGCGGACAGCCTTGACGTTGTTGAGCTGGTGATGGCACTGGAAGAAAAATTCGATATCGAAATTCCTGACGACGAAGCGGAAAAGATCCAAACGGATCAGGATGTCGTAAACTACATCGAAAACAAATCATAAATTGATTGGCTGGTTGCGGGTTCGCGCCCGCAAGTGGTTTTCTATTGCCGTCTTAGGACGGGTATATAAAGCTACAACACTGAGTTAGGAGTTGATGTGAGAAGAATCGTCGTTACGGGAATGGGCATGATCAATGCCGTCGGACACAATAAAGAAGAAGCGTTCAAAGCGATGTGTGACGGGGTAAGCGGGATTGATCGGATTACCCTTTTCGATGCCGAAGCCGAAGGACAGGGCGTTCTCATTGCCGGTGAAGTCAAGGACTTTGATCCGACGACGGTCATGGCACCCAAAGAGGTGAAAAAAGCGGACCGCTTTATCCAACTGGGCCTCAAAGCGGCGCAGGAAGCGATGGAAGATGCGAAGTTCAACGAGATCGAAATCGAGTATGAGCGTTTCGGCGTAGCTGCCGCGTCAGGCATCGGCGGTCTTCCGGCAATCGAGAAGAATTCCATCGTCCTTGAAACGCGTGGACCGCGCCGCATCTCTCCGTTCTTCATCCCGAGCGCGCTCGTGAACATGCTCGGCGGTTTTGTCTCCATCGATCATGGCCTCAAAGGACCGAACGTCGCGGCGGTAACCGCTTGTGCTGCGGGAACGCACGCAATCGGAGAAGCGGCCAAAACAATCATCTGTAACGGTGCGGACCGCATGCTTGTCGTCACGGCGGAATCGGCGGTTACCGGTGTCGGCATCGGCGGCTTTGCTTCGATGAAAGCGCTTTCTACCCGCAACGACGACCCGAAAACATCGTCCCGTCCGTTTGATGCGGAACGCGACGGATTCGTTATGGGCGAAGGTGCGGCGGCCCTCGTGCTCGAAGAGTATGAAACGGCCGTGGCACGCGGAGCAACCATCTACGGCGAACTGATCGGCTTCGGTGAAAGCGGCGACGCGAGCCACATCACCAGCCCGAGCATGGACGGCCCGCTGCGTGCGATGAAAGCGGCGATGACGATGGCCGGGAACCCGAAAGTCGATTACGTTAACGCCCACGGTACCAGCACCCCGACGAACGACAAGAACGAAACGGCAGCGCTCAAGGAACTGTTCGGCGGCAAAGAGAACTGTCCGCCGGTAACATCGACCAAAGGGCAGACGGGGCACTGCCTCGGCGCTGCGGGCGGCATCGAAGCCGTTGCGTCGCTGATGGCGATGCAAGAGGGCATCATCCCTCCGACGATCAACCATGTGAACCCGGATCCGAACTGCGATCTGGATATCGTCCCCAACGTTGCACGCAAGGCGGAGCTCAACGTTGTTATGAGCAACTCTTTCGGATTTGGCGGCACCAACGGCGTCGTCATCTTCAAAAAGATCTAAGGGCACGCCTTGGCAACCTACCTCGATTTTGAGCAGAAGATCCAGCAGATTCAAGAAGAAATCGTCAGCGCCGAAGTGCGCCACGATGCCCAGGCTGCCGAGATCCTGAAAAAAGATCTCGAAAAAGAGGTCAGTAAGACCTATAAAAACCTCTCTCCGTACCAGGAGCTGCAGCTGGCGCGTCACCCGGACCGTCCGTACGCGCTTGATTACATCAACCTGCTGCTTGAGGACAAGTACGAGCTTCACGGCGACCGTCACTTCCGAGACGACGCCGCGATCCTCTGCTACATGGGGTACATCGACGGCCAGCGGGTCATGGTGATTGGCGAACAGAAAGGCCGGGGGACGAAGAACAAGCTCAAACGCAATTTCGGTATGCCGCATCCGGAAGGGTACCGCAAGGCACTGCGCTGTGCCCAGCTGGCCGACAAGTTCAATATCCCTGTGGTCATGCTGATCGACACCCCGGGCGCGTATCCGGGGCTCGGCGCCGAAGAACGCAACCAGAGCGAAGCGATTTCCCGCAACCTGCTGGAACTCTCAAAACTGGAGACCATTACGGTTTCGATCGTCATCGGCGAGGGCGGAAGCGGCGGTGCATTGGCCATCGGCGTTGCCGACCGACTTGCGATGATGCGCTATTCCGTCTTCAGCGTCATCTCCCCGGAAGGCTGTTCGGCGATCCTGTGGAACGACCCGGCGAAAGCGGAGGCGGCAACGAAAGCGCTCAAGATTACGAGCAAGGACCTCAAAGAGCTTGACCTGATCGACGATGTCGTCGATGAACCGCTCATTGGTGCGCACCGCGACAAGGAAGGCGCAGCCGAGGCGATGAAATCGTATATCCTCGAGCAGATCAACGCACTCTCGAATTTCAGCGGCTCCGAACGCCGCCACAAACGCTACGACCGACTGACCGGCATCGGCGCTTTCTCAGAGTAGCACTCAGAAAAAAACAAGGGTGATGCGTCACCCTTCTCTTAACTCTTAACTCTTAACTCTTAACTCTTAACTCTTAACTCTTAACTCCTAACTCTTAACTCCTAACTCTTAACTCTTAACACTATTGTCCGGCGTTTCCGGCGGGAATTTCGGACGTTTCAGACGTTTGCCCTGTTTGGAGAACGTGATCAGCTCTTCAACGGTCTGGATCTCGGTCGGAATGTGTTTTAGGGTGCGCTTGAACAGCTTGGCCGTCGTCATGGCATCCGAGAGGGCGCGGTGGTGGGTTGCTTCTTTGTAGAGCTCCAGCTGCTCGTTCAAAAAGGCGAGGCCGTAGCGGTAGGAACTGATCGTACGCTCCGCCAGGTCAATCGTGCAGAGCGAGCGGTTAAGCAAGGGCGCCAAGCCGACGCGCTCCATCATTTTCGAAGTGAAACGGAAATCGAACTTGACGTCATGGCCGACGAAGATGTCGTTGCCCAGAAACGTTTTGAACGATCTCAGGACTTGACCCATTGAGGGTGCATTTTGTGTGTCTTCCTCGGCGATTCCGGTGATCGCAGTGATGTGTTCGGAGATCCGGTCGCAGCGTACCAGGCTCTCGAAGCGGTCGATAATGTGGAGATTCTGCACTTTGACGGCACCGATTTCGATGATCTGGTGCTTGTCGGGTTTGGAGCCGTTCGTTTCGATGTCGACGATGCAGAAGGTGGCGGTGGAAATCGGCTGATCACAGGTGACCGGCCGGTAGCGCAGTCCGTCAGCGCTGATCAGTTCGAGCCCCTGTGCCCGGAGCAGTTCCACGGCGAGGTCGGACGTTTCGCCGGTGAGGGACTCCAGCTGATTTCCAGTCATGCCTTCGCACAGTTTGTGCGGCAGCTGGGACGCCTCGATCACCCTTTGGCCTTTTTGATGAATGCATGCACTTTTTCGGAATCCTTTATGCCTTTGGCGGCTTCGACCCCGCTGCTGACATCGAGGGCATAAAAACCGTAGGCAAGACATTCTTGCGCGTTCTCGGGCGTCAGGCCGCCGGCAAGGATGATCCTGGAACAGTCGATGCCCTCAAACCACTCCAGGTTCAACCGTTTTCCCATGCCTCCGTAGGCCTCGCAATAGGCATCGACGAGGCGGTATTCGTCGGCGTGGGCGGTGACATCGTTCGGGGTTTGTGCCCGGATGACCCGGATGTAGGGACACTCCAGGGCCTCCAGGAGCGCATCGGGTGCCTCGAAGTGGATCTGCGCCAGGGTAATGCCGCTGCGTTTGGCGGCGGCATTGATGGCAGAGGCCTCTTCGTTGACAAAAAGGCCGACCTTTTCGACAAACGGCGGAAGACGGCGGATGATCTGTGCGGCCGCTTCGGGGGTAATAAAACGCGGGGAGGGGGGATAAAAAACGAAGCCGATAAATTTCTGTCCGCCGAAACCCGGGTTGACGCTCATAACGAGGACCATGTCGATGTGGGGCAGCAGGAATTCAATGGATTCGGGCGGCGTATGGGGGTTGAGAACGATGGCCGGTTTGATCCCCAGGCTGCGAATGTACTGCGCGAGACGGTGGGGGTGCTTCTCCTCTTCGATGTGAAAGGAGATGTATTCCGGTTTCAGCGGGGCGAAGAGATCGACGAAGAAGGTGTTGTTCTCGACCATAAGGTGGATGTCGAGGGGCTTGGTCGCGGCTTTGGCGACGGCCGAGACGACCACGGGCCCGATCGTAAGATTCGGCACGAAGTGGCCGTCCATAACGTCGACGTGGACCAGATCGCACCCGGCGTCGCAGATGGCGCTGACGTCGCGGGCCAGGTTGCCGAAGTCGGCGGAAAGAATGCTGGGGGCTACAAGCATGATGGTGCCCTTTCTTTTTTTCGGCATTTTATCAAAATCCCCCTGATATGTGTGTATCGAGCTAATATTTATACGAAGAGGGCGCCTATGACGTCAGTTTAAGGTCCCCTTTTGATTTGTAAGGCTATAATGCGCCACTAAATTTACGCAAGGAGCCTACAAATGGCAAGAAAATGTGCTATTAGCGGTAAGGGCCCAATGAGCGGAAACAACGTTTCTCACGCGAAAAATCGCACGAAAAGACGTTTTATGCCTAATCTTCGCACCGTACGTGTTCAGCTGGAAGACGGTACGACCAAGAAGATTAAGATCTCTGCTTCTGAGCTTCGTACTATGAAGAAAAAACAGGCGTAACGCGTTACGCCCTGATTAGAGCGCCGTTTGAATCTGATCCAAAAGATTCGCGCCTTTCTTCACTGGGAGACCCCTCCCAAACCCGACTACGATTTACTTCCCGATATTTACAGTCTTTTAAAACCGTTTCGCCTGCCTCTGATCTTTACGGCATTGATCATGTTCCTCGGAACCATCGGCTATATGCTGATCGACGATTTTACACTGATGGATGCGATCTATCAGACCGGGGTCACGTTTACGACCGTCGGCTTCGGAGAGATCGCACCCATCTCCGATGCCGGGCGACTCTTTACCATTACCCTGATCATTACGGGGTTTGCCGTGTTCTCCCTGTCCGTCGGTATCCTTGTCAACGAGATCAACCGGGGCAGTATCTTAAAGACCATAAAGGAGCGTGACATGCTGTACAAGATTGCGCGTCTGAAAAAGCATTTCGTCATCTGCTACCACAACGACTATACCATTGAAGTCACCAAAGAGCTGCGGCGTTCGCATATTCCGTTCGTCGTGATCGATCCGCGCGAGGAGATCGAAGCGTGGGCCAAAACCCATAAATACCCCTATTTTCTGCGCGAGGAACCCCATACCGAAGATGCGATGCTCAAAGCGCATCTTAGCTCTGCGAGCGGAATGATTACGCTTTCGCCCCTGATCGCGGACAACATCGCCATTATTGCATCGGTGCGCCTGTTTGAAAAAGAGCATGCGTTGCCGCGGCCGTACAACCTGATCAGTTCCGCCGAGACGATGAGCGACGTTGAGAAACTCAAAAAACTCGGGGCCGATACCGTCGTCTCGCCGACGAAACTGACGGCACAGCGGATCACCTCGATGGCGGCGCGGCCGGATATGGAGAACCTGCTCGAGGAGTTCCTCTACCGCAGCGATACCCCGCTGGACATGGAGGAGATCCATGTGCCCAAGTACAGCTGGATGGTGCTCAACCGCCTCAAAGAGACGCACCTGCGCGAGATCGCCAACGTCTCCGTGGTCGGGGTGACCCGTAAAGACGGCAAGTTCGTGGCGATGCCAAAAGGCGACGACCTGGTAACCTCAGAGTCGAAACTGCTGGTGGTCGGGACGGAAATAGGGATCAAGATGACCAAAGAGCTGGTACGCCAGCGCAAAAAACCGCAGGAGTTGCGTTATGTATGAGATTAAAAAAGTCGGCGGGGGCGTCTGCGCTCCCGAAGGATTCTATGCCGGGGCGGCCAGCGCCGGCCTTCGTCCGAACGGTGCGGATGATGTGGCCTTTATCTATGCCGATACCCCCTGCGAGGCGGCGGCGGTCTTTACGACCAACAAGATGACCGCGGCGCCGATCCGCCACTTCCGCGCGAAGGGCGCATTTAAAACCAATTTCATTCTGATGAATGCGAAAAATGCCAACGCGATGACAGGACCGGCAGGGATCGCCGACATCGACGAGATTCTCGGCGAACTGCAGTCACAGTACCGAGGACTGGTCAACCCGGTGATGAGCTCGACGGGGGTCATCGGGGTACGTCTGCCCAAAGAAAAGATCATCGGCGCGGCAAAAACCTTTGACCTGAATACGCGCGACAGCCTTGCGGCGGCCAAAGCGATTATGACGACCGACACTTTTTTCAAGATGGTCTCGACGGAAGTGGTGCTCGAAGGCGGCAAGCGTTTCCGTATCGGTGCGATCGCCAAGGGGGCCGGGATGATCAATCCGGCGATGGCGACGATGCTCTGTTTCGTCACCACCGACGCCGACGCGGATGCGGACGCGCTGCAATCCGCACTGGATGAGGTGACACCGACGACCTTCAACGCCGCGAGCGTTGACGGGGATACGTCGACAAACGACACCGTGATGCTGCTTTCGAACCGCAAAAGCGGCGCATTCGACGCAGAGGCTTTCAAAGCAGCGCTGCATGCGATGCTGCTGGAACTGGCACAGATGATGGTCAGCGACGGCGAGGGCGCGACAAAGATGGTGACGTTCCAGGTTACGGGTGCTCTTAATAATGACGAGGCCGAAACGGCGGCAAAAGCGTTGTCGAATTCGCTGCTGATGAAAACCGCGATCTACGGCGAGGACCCCAACTGGGGGCGGGTCGCTTCGACCATCGGCGCCAGCGGCGTGGTCTGCGACGAAGCGACGCTGACGATCCGTTTCGACGAAGTCTGCGTCTATGAGAAGGGAACGATTCTCTTTGACGAGGAGATGGAGAAAAAAGCGGCGGCCGTCATGAAGCGCGAACGCTTTACGATCAGCTGCGATCTCGGTCAGGGGGAAGGGGCGTTCGACGCCTACGGATGTGATCTTGGGCATGAGTACGTCAAGATCAACGCCGATTACCGAACGTAAGTAGGTTGATTGTTCCCCTTCTTTTTTGCTTGTCCAAAAAAGAAGCCGAACCGGGAAGAAAAAAGGACAATTACGCTGTCGCTGGTTGGGCGGGAGAAGCTGCCCGACACATCTCTTCTATTTCGTTTATTCCGCCAATTTTTACTTCATAACTTTCATAACTTCGGCAACTGCCATGCTTTTTTATATGCTATCAGTCTCAAAACCAACGTGATAATCCCCACGGCCAGCGTCGTATAGCTGTTCAATGCTCCGGCAAGGTGCAGCAGGGCGAGCGAGAGGGAGACGAGCAGGGCGATGGTGCCGTAGACGTCCTGGGTAAGGATGGCGGGGACGCGGTTGAGAAGGACATCGCGGATGATCCCGCCGCCGACGGCGGTAAGAAAGCCGAGAATGATCGTGCCGAAGATATTGAGCCCCTCCGCAATGCCGACCAGCGCCCCGGTGATGCTGAACGCGACGAGTCCCAGTGTATCGCTGATGATGAAAAGGAATTTGCGTTCGAGCTCTTCGCGGCGGTAGAGCCGCAGTACGATCACGAGAATCAAAACCGTCAGCACCGTCAGGGACGGATAGTAGTCGCTAAAGGCGAAAGGAATCTCCCCGATCAGCGCGTCGCGCAGGATGCCGCCGCCCAGCGCCGTCAGCGTCGAGACGATGGCGATGCCCAGAAGATCGAGTTGGTACCTTACTCCTGTCAGCAGACCGCTGAGGGTGAAGGCGGCGATTCCGATGATGTCCGCGATGAAAAAGAAGTTCATACCGCGTCGGCGTTATGCGCCGGAGAGACGGAAATCCTCTTTGAAGGCGACGTAGCGCTCTGCGGAGGCGTAGAGCTCTTGAACCTCGTCATCGGTGAGGGTGCGGACGACCTTGGCCGGTGAGCCCATGATCAGCGAACGCGGCGGGAAAACTTTGTTTTTGGTGACCAGAGAACCCGCGCCGACGATGGATTCTTTTCCGATCACGGCGCCGTCGAGGATCGTCGCGCTCATGCCGATGAGGCAGGCATCCTCGATCGTGCAGCCGTGCAGCATAACACGGTGGCCGATGGTGACGTCGCTGCCGATGATGGTCGGATGCCCGTCGCTCATGTCGGGTTTTTTGTAGTGGGTGACGTGGACCATGGAAAGGTCCTGGATGTTCGTACGGTCGCCGATCTCGATGCGGTGGACGTCGCCGCGTACGACGCAGCCGAACCAGACGGCGCAGTTTTCGCCCATGGTGACATTCCCGATGACGTCCGCACTCTTGGCGATCCAGGAATTGTCACCCGCCTTCGGTTCCCAATGTTTAAATGGATAAGTCATGTCTGTCATCTCCCATGTTTCTGTTTAGCTATTTTACTCCCGATGACGTCCGCACTCTTGGCGATCCAGGAATTGTCACCCGCCTTCGGTTCCCACTGTTTAAATGGAAAAGTCATGTTTTCATCTTCTATATTTAATGATACTCTGTCACGCTTTCATCATTCATCATTCATCATTCATCATTCATCATTCATTGTA
>JARROU010000017.1:0-19780 GCA_037383585.1 Campylobacterales bacterium
TCGATCTCCGGACGCATGGCAACTTTGATGGTCAGCTCGATGCTCCCGTCGTCTTTTTTGTCGAACTTGGAGAACTGCGGTTCGCCGATGAGGGCTTCAGAAGCGATGCCGAGGGCATCGAGACCCTGGTTGAGCACGTCGCGTACGGCCTGGCTCTCTGCGTCCTGCAGCAGACGTTCAGCGTACTGTTTTTTTACAGCCGCGACGGGAACCTTCCCTTTGCGGAAGCCCGGGATGTTGGCCTGTTTGCTCAGCTCTTTGGCCAGTGTTTCGAAATGGGCATCCAGATCACTTTTGGTGACGGTTGCACTGACTTCGGCGTTAGCGCCGTTGATTTTGTTGGTAGTGATTTCCATGGTACGTTATAACCCTTTTTTATCTGTTTCTTCCGGCAAAGCGCACACTGCGATACGGAGAAAAATTTTCGTGATATTACCTTAATTTCATTAACACGACTCTTAGTCTCAGGGTTTCGTGCCTTCTTAAGCTTTTTTAAGTATAAAGATTGATTAAGGAAAGTCTAACGACATTTGATCTAATATCTCGACACGCAAAAAAGAGGACAAAAATTGTCTTTTTTAAAATTGTTATCAAAAAACGTTTAGAACGAGGAAATACCGATGCAAGTATATATGGACAACAATGCAACGACCATGGCGGACCCAAAGGTCGTCGAAGCAATGCTTCCATTTTTCAGCGAACAGTACGGCAACCCGAACTCGCTGCATAAATTCGGCACACAGACCCATCCGGCGATCTCCAAGGCGATCGACCAGGTCTATACGGCGATCAACGCTTCCGATGCGGATGACGTCGTCTTTACATCGTGCGCAACCGAATCGAACAACTGGGTCCTGAAATCCGTCTGGGTGGATCAGATCCTGAACGGGGACAAGAACCATATTATTACGACCGAGGTGGAGCACCCGTCCGTACTCTCCACGTGCAAGTTCCTGGAAGAGCAGGGCGTGAATGTGACCTATCTGCCGGTCAATGAACAGGGCATTGTCGAAGCGCATACCGTCCGCAGCTTCATTACGGAGAAAACGGCACTCGTTTCCGTGATGTGGGCGAACAACGAGACCGGCATGATCTTCCCGATCAAGGAGATCGGCGAGATCTGTAAGGAAAAAGGGGTGCTCTTCCACAGCGACGGCGTTCAGGCCGTCGGCAAAATCCCCGTGGACATGCAGGCGGTACACGTGGACTTTATGTCCATGTCGGCGCACAAGTTCCACGGCCCGAAAGGCATCGGCGCGCTTTACATCCGCAATTCACAGGCCCTTTCGCCGCTGCTCAAAGGCGGTGAGCACATGGGCGGCCGCCGTTCGGGCACGCTCAACGTCCCATACATCATCGGGATGGGCAAGGCCATCGAGCTGGCGACGGAGAACATCGAAGAGAAGATGGCTTCCATCCGCGCCAAGCGCGACCGTCTCGAGGACGCCCTGATCAAACTGATTCCCGATACGTTCACGGTCGGTGAGCGCGACCGGCGTACGCCGAACACGATCCTCATCTCCATCCGCGGAGTCGAGGGCGAAGGGATGCTGTGGGACCTCAACAACGCGGCGATCGGCGCTTCGACGGGTTCGGCGTGTGCCTCCGAGGACCTGGAAGCCAATACGGTTATGCTCGCCATCGGCGCGGACCACGAACTGGCCCACACCGGGATCCGTCTGAGCCTCAGCCGCTTTACGACGGACGAAGAGATCGATTACGTGATCGAGCATTTCAAGTCGGCGGTCGAACGTCTGCGTTCGATTTCCAGCTCGTATGCGAAAGTCAAGCCGACACCGGGCGGCGAAGCCACAGAATGTTCTGTGCATTAAATACTGAAAAAGCATAAAGGATAAACAATGGCTAAAAATGATTTATTCGGCGCTTCTTTGTGGGACGAGTACTCTAACAAGGTCACGACGCTGATGAACAATCCCCAGCATCAGGGGGAAATTACGGAAGAAGAAGCTGCGGCACGCGGCAACAAGCTGATCGTAGCGGACTTCGGTGCGGAAAGCTGCGGCGACGCGGTACGCCTGTACTGGGAAGTGAACCCGGAGACCGATGTGATCGAAAACTCCAAGTTCAAAAGTTTCGGCTGCGGGACGGCGATTGCCAGCTCCGACATGATGACGCAGCTCTGTATGGGCAAAACGGTCGACGAAGCGGTCAAGATCACGAACATCGACGTCGAGATGGCCCTGCGTGACGATCCGGATACCCCGGCGGTTCCGCCGCCGACAATGCATTGTTCGGTCATGGCGTACGACGTCATCAAAAAAGCGGCCGGCCTCTACAAAGGCGTGGACGCTGAGAGCTTCGAAGAAGAGATCATTGTCTGCGAATGTGCGCGTGTCAGCCTCTCGACCCTCAAAGAGGTGATCAAGCTCAACGATCTCAAAAGCGTCGAAGCGGTCACGGATTACACCAAAGCCGGCGGCTTCTGTAAAAGCTGTATCAAGCCCGGCGGTCACGAAGAACGCGAGTACTACCTCGTCGACATTCTTTCCGATGTCCGCCGCGAGATGGACGAGGAAAAGATGAAAGCGGCGGCCGAAGCCGGTGTCAGCGGCGATTTCGAAGCGATGACGCTGGTACAGAAGATCAAGGCGATCGATGCGGTCGTCGACGAGAACATCCGCCAGTTCCTGATCATGGACGGCGGGAACATGGAGGTCATCGACGTCAAGGACAGCGACGAGTTTATCGATGTTTATATCCGCTATCTCGGCGCGTGCTCCGGCTGCGCGAGCTCCAGCACGGGAACGCTCTACGCGATCGAAGCGGCGCTCAAAGAGAAGCTTTCGGACCAGATCCGCGTCCTTCCGATCTGATGCAGGAGGGCTTCGACCCTTTTGCTGATCCTTTTTTACTCCCTTTTATGATTTCCGAATAAATTTAGATAAAAACCGTCACTGTTTAGTTGCCTGCAATCGAAACTTCAGTAGAATCCCCTCTTTATATAACGCAAGGAGAAAAAGATGTTGAAAAACATTTTAGCAGCGATCGGCGTGATCGCAATTGTGGCCGTGATCGGCGTATTTGCAAAATTCGGCGGGATGATCTCGAAAGTACAGACGCTTGACAAAGGCGCGATGCCGGCTTACATGACCATGTTCGAAGCGGTCGTCGAAAACGGTGACGCGGCACGGGCAATGATGAACGAGTGGAAGATCAACGAGGACGTTGAGAACGAAGACGTCGTCGAGTCTATCAAGGCTCTGGCGGAAGAGTATAACATGCGCATCACGGGCGACGTCAAGATGTATACCAAGGACGACGCAACGGACGGCGAAGTCAAGCATGCGAGAATCTTCTCCCTGTGCAGCCTTCCGATTGCGAAGGTCTTCCTGAACTATTCCCGCTGGTACGGCGGATTCATGCCGTGCCGTATCATGCTCGTCGAATACGGCAACGGCGACCGTTTCCTGGTGGCCATGGACATGACGCTTGCGATCCACGGCGGCCGTCCGCTTCCGGATGATATGCTCGCAATGGCGCTGACGGTCAAAAAAGCGATGGAAGAGATCCCGGCGCGTGCCGCTCAAGGGGACTTTTAATCCGTCCGCTTCCGGTTCGGGTCTCCTGCTGACCTGAACCTTCCTCTTTTTTTACCCCGGTTACCCTACAATCGCATATGCATTTCGTCTTGTACATTCACATTTTATCGGCCACGGCTTGGATCGGCGGTTCGCTGCTGCTGTTTGCACTGGGGGTTTTGCTGCGCGACAAAGCGGCGCAGAAACAGACCTATGAGCATCTGGGACCCATATACGGCTGGTTCGAAGTCTTCTGGCTCGTGTCACTGTGGATCACCGGCACGGTCTTGTATCTTCACCACGGCTTCGGAGACGTGTTCCGGTTCGCAGGGGGTTCGGAACTCTCGCAGATGATGCACACCAAGGTCTATCTGGTGGTCGTCTTGACGGTCCTAACGATCGTGCATCTCGTCATCGCCTTCAAAACCCATATGATCAGCCGGACAAAGTGGCAGCAGATCCTCTCGCGCGGCAGTTCGCTCGGAATCTTCTTCCTGAATCTGATTATTCTGTGGTATGCGATCGGCGTGCGGAGTCTGCTGTAGGTTTTTTCTGTTTCGTTCCACCCCTTCTGATAATTGAAAGGGGTGAGCTCTCGCCCTTCATTTAGTAGCGATTATAAATTTTTGTCGAACCAGTTGGCGACTTCGCTGCGGATCGTGTGGCGCAGTTGGACGCCGGCGAGGAAGTCGCTGTGCTGCGCCTTGTTGAGCAGGGTGACGAGGGCGTTGCGGCGTTTGGAAAGGAACGGGTGGTCGATCTGGTGCGGATCGCCCATCACGACGAGCCGCGTCTCGTCCCCCATGCGGGTCCCGATCAGTTTCATCGTCGCATTGGTCATGTTCTGCGCTTCGTCAATGATGACGAATTTGCGCGAGATCGTCGTCCCGCGCATGTGGGCGATGTCCATGACTTCGATGTTGTATTTCGCCATGAAGAGCTCGGTCGCGTTTTCGCGTTTGGTCGAGTTGGTGTTGCCGGTGAACTCCACCTGCGCTTCGATGGAGTGCTTGTTCTGGTGCTCGATCGTGAAATTGATGGCGGAGTAGAGCGGGTACATGAAGTAGCCCAGTTTTTCGTGCTCGTCGCCTTTTCGAAAGCCCAGTTCGGCCTGCGGGTCTGACGCGGTCACGGTGTTGCGGGCGTAGACGATCCCCTCGACGATGCCCTCTTTTACCATCTCCAGGCCGGCCTGAAGGGCCATCAGGGTCTTGCCCGATCCGGTGGAGCCGGCGACGACGGTCAGGTGGTTCTGCGGATGGGTCAGGATCGTATAGTAGAACTTCTGTTCGAGGTTGATCGGGCGGATCAGCGTCTCGTCGTAATACTCCCCGAAGCGCTTGTCGAAATCGCACCACTCCAGGTGGCCGTTGTAGGTGACCGCGTAACGCTGCAGCCCCGTTTCGTAGATCTCGTTATGGCCCTCACTCGTGGCTTCCTGGATAAAGCTGAACTGCTCGAAATTTTTATAGCCGGTGTCACCTGTAAGCGCGGGTTCGTCGTGGTAGGTGACGGTATGGGCGAACTCGATGGCGTCCGGGCGCTCGACGCTCGCGTTTCTAAGACTCTGCGCTTCGATGCCCTGCACTTCGGCCGCGATCTTGAAAGAGATGTCGTTGGTCACGAGCTTGAGGTTGTAATCCGAAGCGATCTCGGCGATCTTGGCGTCGTTGAAGCCTTTGGGTTCGGAATAAGACTTGGCGATGCGGTATTCTTCACGATAGATGATGAGCAGTTCCACATTGATTGCGCCTTCGGTATCGACATTCTGGTCGGCATCGAAGGGGAGGCTGAGACGGTAGTAGCAGTCGCTGTTGTTGGGCGCATAATTACGGGAGTCGCGCAGCCGTTCGGGGAGTTCCTCAAAGGTCAGGGTCCGTCCCACTTCATAATCGGCGAGCCGGAAGAATTCGCGGGCGCGGAAGCCGGCGTCGGAACGCATATCGTCTTTCTTGTTGTTCAGTTCGGCCAGGACCGTGTTGGAGATGGCAACGATGTTCTTGTTGTTTTCGGAGATACGGAGGATATTGGCCGGATCGTCAAGGATCACCGAGGTGTCGAGCAGATAGCATTTTTGTGTGGAACTCATAACGAGTCGTCCTTGCATATGAGGTATTTAGATTATAGCCCCGGTAACCTTAATGCGGAAGGAAAAGTTGGACGAAGTTTGGGCAGGGTGTCCTACGCTTGGTAATAGCGTTCGACGCCTTCCATGGTGCGTCCCATGTTGAGCAGGAGCATGTCGGCGACGACGAGCGCCGCCATTGCTTCGCAGACGACGGAGCCGCGGATGGCGACGCAGGGATCGTGGCGCCCCTTGAGGGCGAAGTCGACCTCTTCGTCGTGCGTCGTGATCGTATGCTGCTCCTGAAAGATCGAAGGGGTCGGTTTGAAATAGACGTTGAAGCGGACTTCGTCGCCGTTGCTAATGCCGCCGAGAACCCCGCCGCTGTGATTGGATTCGAAGCCGCTGTTGCGGATCGGGTCGTTGTTCTCGGAGCCGTGCAGTTTTACGCTTTGCAGCCCGTCGCCGATCTCGACGGCCTTGACGGCGTTGATCCCCATCATCGCATCGGCGAGGACGGCGTCGAGCTTATAGTAAAGCGGTTCACCGAGCCCTTCGGGAAGGTTGTCGATACGGACCTGCGCGACGCCGCCGACGGAGTCGTGGTCGTTTTTGGCGGTCAGGATTGCGTCCTTCTGGGCCTGTTCGACGTCCGGGTCGAGGGCATAGATTTCGCTGCCGGCGACATGGTCGAAATCGAAGCGCTTCGCCGCAATGCCCGCGATCTCGCTGATGCCGCTTTTGATCGTGATGCCGAGCTGCCCCAGCATCAGTTTTGCGACGGCACCCGCCGCCACGCGTGCCGCGGTTTCGCGAGCACTGGAGCGCCCGCCGCCGCGGTAGTCGCGGATGCCGTACTTGTGCCAGTAGGTGTAGTCCGCATGCCCGGGACGGAAGACGTCTTTGATGTTGGAGTAGTCTTTGCTCTTCTGGTTGGTGTTGTAGATGACCATGGCGATCGGCGTTCCGGTGCTTTTGCCTTCGAAGACGCCGCTGAGGATCTCGACGGCGTCGGCCTCTTTGCGCGCGGTGGCATAGGCGTTCTGGCCCGGTTTCCGGCGGTCGAGTTCGCTCTGGATGAAGGCCTCGTCGATCTCGAGGCCGGCCGGCACGCCGTCGACGACGCAGCCGATGGCCTTGCCGTGGGATTCGCCGAAGGTGGTGAAACTGAATCGGATGCCGAAACGGTTCATGAAAGCTCCTTTTTGAGCCGGGCAATGGTCTGCTGCGCCGCTTCCTGCTGCGCGACTTTTTTGCTCTTGCCGCTGGCTTTGGCATATTCTTTGCCGTCGATGAGGATGGCGATGGTGAACTCTTTTTTATGGTCCGGACCGCTGCTGCCGACGAGCCGGTATTCCGGCGTAATGCCGAAATGGGCCTGCGTCAGCTCCTGCAGCGCGGTTTTGTGGTCTTTGAAAAGGGTGTCGAGGGAGATCTCGCTGTAGACGCTCTCGAGCAGCGTTGTCGCGATCGTTTTGACCGGGTCCAGTCCCGCTTCGAGGTAGATGGCGCCGATGACGGCCTCGAAGGCATTCGAGAGCAGGGAAGGTTTCGTGCGCCCGCCGTTGTTTTCTTCGGCATTGGAGAGGAAAATCGCATCGCCGAGTTTGATATGGTTGGCCAGACGGGTGAACCCTTCCTCGTTGACGAGCGAAGCGCGCATCTTGGAGAGTTTGCCTTCGTCGTGTTTCGGAAAATGCTCGAAGAGGTATTCGCCGACGATGAGGTCCAGTACGGCATCGCCCAGGAACTCGAGCCGTTCGTTGTTGTAGGGCTGCTTGTAGCTTTTATGCGTCAGCGCTTCGCGCAGCAGCTTCTTCTCTTTGAACGTGTAGCCGAGTGTGCGCTCAATGCGCTCCATCTGATCCATTGTTTTCCTCTTTCATCTGTTCGGCAACGCTCCGTGCCAGGAGGTCGCAGCGTTCATTCTCCGGGTGGCCGTTATGGCCCCGGACCCAGGTGGCCCTGATGCGGTGCGGTGCGCTGACTTCAATGTATTCCCGCCAAAGATCGGGGTTTTTCACTTTCTTGAAATTCCGTTTGATCCAGCCTTCAAGCCATTCGTTGATCCCCTTGACGACGTAGGAGGAATCGGAAATGATCTCGATGCCACAGGGTTCTTTGAGGGCCTTGAGCCCTTCGATCACGCCCCGCAATTCCATACGGTTATTGGTCGTATGGGGCTCGCCGCCGCTGAGTTCGCGTTCTTTTTCCCTGTAGCGCAGAATGGTCCCGAAGCCGCCCGGCCCGGGATTGCCCAGCGCCGACCCGTCGCTGAAGAGGGTAATGTGTTTCATACTTCATAGGCCCTTTCGGAGACGTCGGCCGCACCGAACATCTCCGTCTCTTTGCACAGCAGCGGTTCGGTGACGACGGTATCGATACTGTGGCATTTCGGGCAGCGGTGAAACGGGAAGGGGAAGACCTGCTTGCAGTGGCCGCACAGGTACTCAAACTGCAAATTCGCGCCATTTTGGCCGCATTGGCGAAGTTTGATCAAAACATCCAGTTCGAATTCGGAACTGTTCTGAGCAAGATTCACGCTTCCTCTGGCGCTGTACAGCTGCCGTAAATAGCCATCAGATGTAATTATATCCAAATTCAGATGCTCCTGCGGTAAATGCCACAGGATGTCGGCGATGACACGGCTGCCGGACGCATCGAGCGTCTGCCACGCCAGGGCCGGATCGTGCCGGAACAGGAATTCGAACGTCAGGTAGGTCTGTGCGTGGCATTCTCGGTATTTTTCGGCAAGCCGGCGGCATTTTTCCCCCGGATCGACGGCCGGGTCCTGCAGCAGGCTGACGGTTTCGAGGTAGCGGCGGTCGTTTTCGATGTTGCTGCCGAGTTCGTCCAGCGGCTCGAGCATCTGCAGCGCTTTGTCGTAGGAGCGCAGTCTTTCGTAGGTGAAAAGCAGGAGCTGAAGGGCCTGCGGCGTGCGGGGGAAACGTCCCAGGATCTTGAGCAGGATCGTTTCGCACCGCTCCAGGAAACCGGCTTTGAAATAGGCCTGGGCCAGCAGCAGAAGCAGTTCCCGCCTGCGGTGGGGTTCGTGCTGCATCTGCAGCAGGCTCTGGTAAATGTCGACCGCCTGTTCGAAGTCACCGTTTTGAACATACGTCTGGGCGATCAGCAGCCATGACTTCTGCGATACGGCGCTGCTGCCGATCTCGCGGTGCAGCTGCTCCTGGGAAGGGAGCTTTTTGAACGAGCGGAGAAACCGCTCAAGATAACGATGGTCTTCCTTGCTGCGCAGCCGTCCCCACCAGTAGCTTACAAAGGCGATGATGAAGATCAGTGCGACGAAGACGATGATGCCGAAAAGCGGGTCGCGGAATTCGAGAAATAGGCCGTTCACTGCAGCTCCTGAAAATGTCATCCGAATGGGGTTTGAAATGTGCCCCATTATAGCGCTTTTGGACTGTTCTAAAATAATTCTGAAAAAAATTGACGCAAAAACAGATAATATATTGACATTTATTCGCCAAAAAGGATAGAATGACGTTGAAACTAGAAATATGTGAAAGGTTTTTACGTCAATGGTGTTTAGTTATCTACGTTCCGACAGTCACTTCAGCGGCGTATACGAGCAGCTGAAACTGATCAGTGCCTATGCCAAGAAACATGATCTGGTGGTCGCAGATGAAATGGTGGACCAGCTCTCGCAGAACAGTCGTCTCAGTGAACGGGAAGATGCCGTGCGCTACATGCGTTCGCCCGAGCATCAAAACGGTATCTTGCTTATTTATGACCTTTGGGTGCTTAGCAGCAACATCGAGGATGTGGTGCAGATGCTGAGCTGTTTGATGAAAAACGGCATCGAAATCCATCTGATAAAACCTTCAATTGTTTTGAATGCGCAAAGTGATATTATCGTTGCACTGGGCCTTGTTGATCAGCTGCGGCAGACGATACAGCTGGTGGAGAAAAAGGTGATCGGCCGGCCGAAAGGGAGCCGATCTTCTTCCAAGTTTGATCCCTACCTTGAGGAGATCATTCATATGCTTCGAGAGGGGAGCAGCGTTAGTGAGATCGCGCGAAAACTAAAAGTGAGCCGCAGCTCACTCAAGGATTACATCGAATCGCGCGAACTCAAAGAAGTGGCGATGGGCAGCAGCGTGCTTGAAAAAGTCGAAAATGCTGAGGCCAGTATTATCGAGACGATCGAATGTCCACACGTCAATGAAAAGGAGTAGAAAATGAGTCAGGCAGAAGTTACGAGCCATCCAAAAGGCAAGTTGGGTAAAAAAGAGTATCTAAAGGGGTGGGTCTCTTACCGGATTAAACGTTATTGGTTTTTTGTCGGGTTGACCATCGTATCGCTGGTGCTGCCGTGGATTACGGTCAACGGCAACCACCTTTTTCTTTTGAGTTTTGATAAGCAAGCCGGAGAACAAAGCGAAGCGCGTGGTCGCCATCCTGATGTGGTCGGCATTGTCACTGCTGGCGACGGCGAACTTCCTGTGGTACTTCGTCCCGCCGGAAGATTTCTTCCCGTATCTGGCCAACCCGGGTGAACACATGATCCTCGTCGGGATCCTGCTGATCACGGCGCTGTTCCTGATCGTCGACGTTGTCTGGTTCAAAGAGAACTGGTGTGTCTACGTCTGTCCTTATTCCCGCATCCAGTCGGTGCTGTACGACGAAGATACGGTCATGGCGATCTACGATCCGCACCGCGGCGGCGATATTTACGACGAAGAAAAGCAGAAGCAGTACACGAAACAAAAAGACCTTCTGGCGGATGAGCCGGCAGCGGAATGTACGACCTGCGAAAGCTGTGTTACCGTCTGTCCGACGCACATTGACATCCGTAAGGGGCTGCAGCTTGAGTGTATCAACTGTCTTGAATGTGTCGATGCCTGTACCGAAGTCATGGCCGCGTTCAACAAGCCGTCGCTGGTCCGCTGGTCCAGTGAGAAAGAGGTGCTTTTCCAGAAAGGCAAAACGCATTACCTGCGTCCGAAGATCATCGGTTATGCCGTCGTCCTGGTCATCATCATGGTGGTCCTCGGCATGATGGGAAGCAAGAAAGAGCATATGCTGCTTAACATCAATAAAGAGACCCGCCTTTATGCGCTTGATAAACAGCCTGACGGCAAGGTCATGGTAGCGAACGACTATATCTTCCTGCTGCAAAATACCCAGGCCGAGAACCACAAGTTCTATTTCGACGTCGAGGCACCGAAGGGAATGGAAGGCAAGATCAAGATTCTGAAACCGTCCAAACCGTTTACGGTCCGCCCGGGCATCAAGAAAAAGAAAATTGTCCGCCTCTACACGACGGAGGAACTGGTCAAAGACGAACGCAAAGATACGGTACTGCCGATCACGATCCATGCCTACGCGCTGGATGATAAAGAGAAGATTGCGGTTGACCGCCAGTCGACCTTCATCTTCCCGCGCTACGACAAATACCAGGAAGCGGCGGCGGAGTAATCCCGCTTCCGCTCTCTTTGCACGGCGCAGCATCGCCGTGCTTTTTTTAACGGATTTTTCCGTTTCTTTCTCCCTACGGACCGCCCGAACTGCTGAACCCCGGGCGTGTCTTCTTTCAAGAATATTTATACGATTTGTCTGCTTTTAGTTTCGATGCCTTGTCCCATGAATGCAGGTGCAATGCAATGGCTTCCAAGTGTGCTGTGCGTCCGGATTAAAAAGGCGTTTCGGGATCTGAAGGAATAAGAGGACCGTGATGAAATATGGCGGCCGGATCGGCCGCCTGTGAAGAAGGGCGGGAGACCTTGGTCGTCGTTTAGACGATGCGCGCCTCTTTCTCTCCCGGCTCAATCTCACCGATGAGGTAGCCGTCCGTGGCGTCCAGTACGGCGTTGACGTCGTCGGGGCGTACGACGAGGACCATCCGACCCCCATGTTGAAGGCGCGGAACATCTCGTCGCGTGCGACGTGCTCGCTCATCAGTTCGAAGATCGGAAGGATGCGGACCGCATCGCCCTGGATGGTAGCACGGAGGCCTTCGGGCAGGACGCGCGGCAGGTTCTCGACCAGACCGCCTCCGGTGATATGGGCCATCGCCTGGAGCTTCGGTTTGAGCTGCTTGAATGTCTTGACGTAGATGCGTGTCGGCGCGAGCAGCGCGTCGATCAGCGGAGCGCCGTTGAACTCGTCGTCGAAGTTCATCCCCATTTTTTCAAAGAGCACTTTGCGCGCCAGCGAGAAGCCGTTGGAGTGCAGGCCGGAACTCGGCAGGGCGATCAGCTTGTCGCCGGCTCTGACGTTGCTCGGCGTGTCGAGTTCGCTTTTTTCGGCGACGCCGACGGCGAAGCCTGCGAGATCGTAGTCGTCGCTGGAATACATGCCCGGCATTTCCGCCGTCTCACCGCCGATCAGCGCACATTCCGCCTGGCGGCACCCTTCGGCGATCCCGCCGACGACCGCCGTCGCGACGTCGACGTCCAGTTTTCCGGTCGCATAATAGTCCAGGAAAAAGGTCGGCGTCCCGAAATTACAGATGAGGTCGTTGACGCACATGGCGACGAGGTCGATCCCGACCGTGTCGTGTTTGCCCGAATCGATGGCCAGCTTCAGTTTGGTCCCGACGCCGTCGGTGGCCGCGAGCAGTACGGGCTCTTTGTACCCGGCCGGCATTTCAAAGGCACCGGCGAAGGAACCGATCCCGCCCAGCACGCCCGGAATGCGGGTCGATTTGACCAGCGGCTTGATGTTTTCGACAAAACTGTTCCCGGCGTCGATATCGACCCCGGCATCTTTGTAGCTGATTTGACTCATAAAGTGCTCCGAATTCTTGTTGATAGAAGTATAGCGCAGGTGGGGTTAGGGTTGGTTTTATCGGCGGGCGGTATTGAAGACGTTCAGCGCAGATGCGCTATTCTTCGCTTACGGTAGGAGGCGCGCTTGGAAACGGCACCAAAACTTGACCGGATCGGGGTTGGGATTTTCTTCATTCCGGTTTAAATGTAAGATGCTAAAATCGCGCCACTTTCGGCCAAAATGGCCTCAAGGAATAGAGAGAATGAGAGAGTTTGTTTATCCTGAAATGATGGTGCACGTTCCGATGTGTACCCATAAAGAGCCGCAAAATGTCCTGGTAGTGAGTGACAATCCGGAAGCCCTCCAGGCGGAACTGGCACGATACGGAAGCGACGTCGTCGTGACGCACGCGCCCGCGTCACTCGAAGCGCTGCGCGAGGTGGCCGACAACAGCATTGATGTCGTGCTGTGCGAATGCGATGTCGATGCGGCGGTTGCCGGGCATATCAGCCGTATGCTGAGTGAGGAAGGGCTTGTCTCCATGCGTCATGCTTCGCTCGAAGAGGTCCAGGCCAACACCGTGCTGCTCGGCGTACTCGGCAACTATTTCAAGGTGATCATGCCGTACCGCCTGTGGAACGAAGAAACATTGCTGCTGGCGTCCAAGGGCAACCACCCGACGGCGGACATCAACCTGCACCGTGCGGACATGCTTGACGGCGTGCAGTACTACAACAGTGATATCCATCCGGCCGCATTTGCGATGCCGAATTACATCCGCAAGACATATCTAGGAATGATTCGCAATTAATGGCCTTTAAATATGCAATCGCACTGACGGGCGGGATAGCGACGGGCAAAAGTACTGTTGCCTCCCTGCTCGCCCTGCACGGCCTCCGGGTCATCGATGCGGATGCGATCGCACACAAACTGCTGGACGAAAACAGCGGCTGGGTCGCCGAAACCTTCGGCAAAGCCTATGTGAAAAACGGCAAGGTCGTGCGCAGCGAGCTGGGGAAGGTCATCTTTTCCGATGCCGATGCGAAAGCGCAACTCGAAGCGTTTCTGCACCCCAAGATCCGCCAGGCGATCGAAGAGGAGAGCGAACGGCAGGACCGTTTTAAATTTCCCTATCTCATCGACATCCCGCTTTATTTCGAGACGCAGGCCTATCCCATCGAGGATTCCGTCGTCGTCTATACACCCAAGGCGATCCAGCTGCAGCGCTTCATGAAGCGCAACGGTTTCGAGGAAGCCGAAGCGCTGCGCCGGATCGAATCGCAGATGGACATCGAGGAAAAGAAAAAGCGTGCGACCTGGGTGATCGACAACAGCGGGAACCTGAAGCATCTTCAGGACGAGTGCGAGGCGTTTGTCGAAACGATCAAAGAAAAGTATCAATAAGCTTTCAACCGATACGCACTACACTTACACACTGATTTTTCCAAAGGCTTTTTATTATGATGATTGCCAAATACAGCGCCAGCGGCAACGATTTCGTTCTTTTTCACAGTTTTATCGCCCGGGACCGTTCCGAGCTGGCACGGGAGCTGTGCGACCGTCAAAACGGCGTCGGGGCCGACGGCCTGATCGTCCTCGTTCCGCACGCGGACCACGATTTCGAATGGGAGTTCTACAACAGCGACGGATCGACGGCGGAGATGTGCGGCAACGGCAGCCGCGCCTGCGCGCACTATGCGTACAGCAACGGCCTGGCTCCGGCCAAAATGAGTTTTTTGACCGAAGCCGGCGTTATCGGGGCGGAAGTCGAAGGCGACATGGTGCAAAGCGACCTTACCCCGCCGAAGATCTTGCGCGAGGCGTTCGAAGAAGGGGGCAAGCGGTGGTGCCTGCTCGATACGGGTGTGCCGCACCTCGTCACCTTTGACGCCGATATGGACGATTTCGACCTGCTGGAGGCGCGGAGGATGCGCTACGAATACAATGCGAACGTCAATATTGCCGCCGTCGACAGTGACGGCTCCATCCGTGTGCGCACCTACGAGCGCGGGGTCGAGGATGAGACGCTGGCCTGCGGGACGGGGATGGCGGCCTGTTTCTACCGGGCCAACCGCGAAGGGCTTGTCGGCGACAAAGCCGAGGTCTATCCGAAAAGCGGTGAGACACTTTATCTCGGGTTTGAAGCGGGGACGATTACTTTTAAAGGTATGGTCAAGAAGACCTTCGAAACCGTTTTGGAAGTAAAGTGATTTCAGCGCTAAGCGTTAAGCCGGTAGCGCTAAGAAAGAAACAAGGATGAAGCGTCATCCTACGCTTAACGCTTAACGCTTAACGCTTAACGCTTAACGCTTAACGCTTAACGCTTAACGTCGCCTGGGCGTCGGCGATGAGGGGGTCGACGATCTCGTCGAAGAGGCCGCCGGTCATGATCTCGCCCAGGCGGTAGAGCGTCAGGTTGATGCGGTGGTCGGAGATGCGGTTTTGGGGGTAGTGGTAGGTGCGGATGCGGCCGCTTCGGTCGCCGGTGCCGACCTGCTCCTTGCGCGCGGCGCCCTCCGCTTCCTGGGCTTTTTGCTGTTCGATCTCAAAGAGGCGCGCCTGCAGGACTTTCATCGCTTTTTACTTGTTCTTATGCTGCGATTTCTGGTCCTGGTTGGTTACGACGATCCCCGTTGGAACGTGGGTGATGCGCACGGCGGAGTCGGTCGTGTTGACGGACTGGCCGCCGCAGCCGCTTGAGCGCATCACGTCGATTTTGAGATCGTTCGGGTCGATCTTGACGTCGACGTCGTCCGCTTCGGGCATGACCGCGACGGTGATGGCGGAGGTGTGCACGCGCCCCTGCGATTCCGTCGCCGGGACCCGCTGAACGCGGTGGGTGCCGCCTTCGAATTTGAGACGGCTGTAGACCAGGTCGCCCTTGATCAGCGCGGTGATCTCCTTGTAGCCGCCCGCATCGGAGGGACTGGAGTTCATCACTTCGATTTTCCATCCTTTAAGATCGGCGTAGCGTGTGTAGGCGGTAAAGAGGTCGCCGACAAAGATGGCCGCTTCGTCCCCGCCCGTGCCCGCGCGCATCTCAAGGATGATGTTGCGCTCATCGTTGGGATCTTTCGGGATCAGCAGGACTTTGATCTCCTCTTCAAAAACCGGGACGCGGGGCTCGAGCTCTTTGAGCTCCTCTTTGGCCGGATCGCCCAGGTCCGCATCGCCGAGGAGGGATTTGTTCTCTTCGATGTCGGCCAGGAGCTGTTTGTACTCTTTTGCCTTGTCGACGATGGCCTGCAGGGAAGACTGCTCTTTGGACAGTTCGGTCATCCGTTTGATGTCGTTGGCGATTTCGGGACTGCTGAGCAGGTCGCTGAGTTCGTTGTAGCGGTCGATAAATGGGGTCAGTTTTTCTGATAGCATTCAATGCTCCACTCTAATGAAAGGTTATTACAGTCATTTTGTACTATCGTCTGAGGTCGTAAGTGATGTGGCAGGAAGGTTTTAGCGCGGGTTAACCGCGCGTGGGCTTTCCGCCGAGGATGCAGCGAAGCGAAATTTCGCAGCCCCGCGAGGACACAACTCAGCGTTAGCGTAGTCAACGGGGCTGTGCCCCGTTGGCGTTTTATTTTAATTAAAGCGCGTTAACCGCTTTTTGCAGGCGGCTGACTTTGCGTGCAGCGGTCTCTTTTTTGAGGATCCCTTTGCTGACGAACTTGTGGATCTGCTGGTTGGCGACTGTCATTGCTGCAGACGCTTCTTCTTTGTTGCCTTCGTCGATTGCCGTGCGAACGGCTTTGACGATGTTTTTAAGGCGGGTGCGGTAAAATCGGTTACGTTCCGTACGTTTTTCAGTTTGACGGATACGTTTCAGTGCTGACTTATGGTTTGCCATAGCCTTTATCCTTCTGGAAAAAAATTTAGGGTAGAATTCTACCTTAAAGATATTTAAATTTAAGTTAAAGTTTAGCATATACTGCAAACGGCGCGTATTTAAGGGCAGAAATGAAATTATTCGGTACCGACGGTGTTCGAGGCGAGGCGGGAACATTCTTGACGGCAGAGCTGGCCATGCGCACGGCAATGGCGGCGGGGATCTACTTCAAACAGTTCTCCAAAACCAAAAAGATTCTGGTAGGCAAAGATACGCGGCGAAGCGGCTATATGATCGAAAACGCAATCGTCAGCGGCCTGACGGCGGTGGGCTACAACGTCGTTCAGATCGGACCGATGCCGACACCCGCCATCGCGTACCTGACCGACAACATGCGCTGCGACGCCGGGATTATGATCTCGGCGAGCCATAACTCGTTTGAAGACAACGGGATCAAGTTTTTCGATGCCCGCGGCAACAAGTTCTCCGAAGAGGTCGAAGCGCAGATCGAGGCGATCTATTATGACGATGAGCAGATCGCCAAAGCGCAGATGACGGGCAAGGCGATCGGTTCGTCCAAACGGATCGACGACGTGATCGGCCGTTACATTGTCCAGTTGAAAAACTCTTTCCCGAGCGCTTTGAGCCTTCAGGGCCTGCGCATTGTCCTTGATACCGCCAACGGGGCAGGCTACAAAGTCGGTCCGACCGTCCTCGAGGAACTGGGGGCGGAAGTGATCGTGCTGCATAACGGACCCGACGGCTTCAACATCAACGAGGGATGCGGCGCCCTGCATCCGAAAGACGTGCAAAAAGCGGTGAAAAAATACCGCGCAGACATCGGCTTCGCCCTGGACGGAGACGCCGACCGCCTGGTCGTGATCGACGAGCAGGGCGAGGTGGTCGACGGCGACCAGCTGCTGGGGGCTTTGGGCCTTTTTATGCACAAATTCGGGATGCTCAAAGGGGACGGCATCGTCGCGACCGTGATGAGCAACCAGGCCCTCGAAGACGCATTGGTCTCCGCGGGGCTGAAGCTCTACCGCTGCGGCGTCGGTGACAAATATGTCCTGGAAACGATGCGCGAACACGGCCTGAATTTCGGGGGAGAACAGAGCGGCCATGTCATCATGCAGGATTTCGCCAAAACGGGCGACGGCTTGGTGACGGCACTGCAGGTGCTCGCCATGGTGCTGATGATCGACGGCAAAGCTTCCGAAGCGCTGCGGCCGTTTGAGCTCTACCCCCAAAAACTGATCAATCTCAACGTCAAAACCAAAAAACCGCTCGAATCGATCGCGGGGCTTGACCAGGAACTTTCCGACGTTGAAGCTGCGGGCATGCGCCATCTGATCCGTTACAGCGGGACGGAGAACAAGCTCCGTATCCTGCTGGAGGGACGTGACCGGGACGCCATGCTCGAACGCATGGAACGCCTCAGCGACTTTTTCAGGCACGCCCTGAATGACTAAAGCCGTGATTGCCCTTGTCCTGGCTGCGGCGGGAATTTTTATCATCGACCAGAACATCAAGACGCTCTTTTTGGAAGGGTACCGCTTTTACAGCGATTGCATCGACTTGACCCTTGTCTATAACAAAGGGGTCGCCTTTTCCATGTTTGCCTTCCTGGAGGGGTGGCTCAAGTGGCTGCAGCTGCTGCTCATCGGCGGGGTACTCGGTTATGTGCTTCGGCTGAAAAAAGCGTGCTATCTGCTGCCGACCGGTATCCTTGTCGGGGCGGGACTTTCGAACATCTATGACCGTTTCATTCACCCCGGTGTCGTCGATTACGTCTACTGGCACTGCGGTTTCGAGTTCGCCGTGTTCAACTTTGCCGACGTCATGATCGACGTAGCGGTCGTCTGGCTGCTGCTGCTCAATCTGAAGCCGCAGTGGTGCGAACGCGGTGCACACCACTAGCGGTTGCATTCGGAGCGGTTTTTTGCTATAATTCCGCCAGCGCTGATGGCATAGGGATTGTGCCCTCAACGCTCTCCTTTAGACCTGTGCAATGTGCAGACGAGGCACTGGGTCAGGATGGGAACATAGCAGCCCACCTTTTCTGTGCATGTGCCGCAGGGATCTGGAGGAGAGTTCCTCATATACCGCTTTCATTTAAATATAATTTTTGCTTTTACTTAATTTTTCAACACTAACAGAATTTGTTTATGAATTGTTACTGAAGATGTGTAATGATTGACACTGACGGTATGTAGCCCATCGCGCTACAATGCTCTCATATCCATTGAACAGAGGAGTTCACTATGAAAACGTTCAAATTGGCAGCATTACTGCTTGGGGCAGCCCTTTTTACGGGCATCGGAGCAACATCTGCGTTCGCAAAGTGCAGCGGTGAAAAAGTTCAAACACCGGCTGGAAAGTGCAGCGGCGAAGAGAAAGCCGGGATGGGTTCCAAATGCGGAAACAAGACCATGCCCGCCAAGCCGATGAACGGCAAATGCAGCGGGGAAAAGAAAAAAGAGAAGATCAAAGGTAAATGCGGCCAGGGCAAATGCAGCGGCTGATGCCGCAGCACTAAGAAGAGCTGAGGAAAGGATTTCCCATGCAGTGTCAACTTTCCAGAGTGTGCAAAATTATTGAACCGGCCGTTGAAAAACTGCAGAGTGTGGCTCTGCTGATGGTCCGTCTCGTTCTTGCATACGGTTTTTTCGAACCGGCGATGATGAAATGGCAGGACATCGGTTCGGTCGCGGAGTGGTTCGGTTCGCTGGGACTGCCGCTGCCGACGCTGCAGGCCTATATGGCGGCAACGACGGAAGCGTCCGGAGTCGTTCTGCTGACGCTGGGGCTCTTTACGCGCCTGATCTCAATCCCGCTGATGGTCGTCATGGTCGTGGCGATTGTCACGGTGCATTTGCCGCACGGGTTCGAGTCGGGCAACAACGGTTACGAGATCCCGTTGTACTACTTCATCATGCTCTTTGTCCTCATGACGCACGGCGCCGGAAAGATTTCCCTTGACGGACTGCTGTTCAAAAACAAAGAAACGACGGAAGCGGCCTGATTTTTCAGGCCCCGCCGGCACGGATCTTTTACGAAACATAATTCCGCAATTATTTCATTGTGTTTAAATACGTTAGAATGCTCCATCAAATTGTGAATGGGGATCGCTATGAGACGGTTGATCATAATGCTGACGGCGTTGCAGCTTTGGGCAGGTGGGAGTGAGCTCCCGTCGCTGTTTTCGAAAATGGGCGAACCGCTGTTCACGTATGCGCAGAGGGTGGAGATCCTGAATTCCGACCCGGCGCTGGGGCACGATGCCGCGGCTTTCGCCGCCCGTGCAGACGCTGTGCGCACCGCGGGGCTGGCGGCGGAAAAATCGCCGCAAAGCGGTGCCGGGTCAGACTACCTCAAACAGCTTCGCGGCCTGCAAAAAATGTACGACCTGCTGATGGTCAAGGTCAAGCGCGAGATGCTGGCTTCGATGACGGCCGATGACACGACGCGTTTGATGCAATTGGCGTCGACGGAACCGGCGGTCGTAAACGAAGAACGGAGCTTACTGGAAAAGCTGGCGGCCTATTGCGAGGCAAAAGGCCTTGCGGGACGTTCGCCTGTTCTCGACCGTATGGTGTCGCAAAAAGCGAGGGGTGAAAT
>JARROU010000018.1:0-15448 GCA_037383585.1 Campylobacterales bacterium
CAGGCCGCACAAAAAGCGCATATTCATAAAAGAGTAACTTCGCATATTTTTCGTCACTCCTACGCTACGCATCTTTTACAAAACGGTACGGATATCCGGTCAATACAGGAATTACTGGGACATAAAAGCGTCGAGACGACGATGATCTACACCCATGATATCTCGAATGAGAAATATCCTAAATGGATATTTTCATCGAGTAAAATAGCTTAGTAGTCTACTTTTAGAGCTGAACAAGGCGGACATCCGCAGCCCTTTGGATTTTTGAACCCCTTTTGCGTTACACTTTTTTAAAAGTTCAAAGGATCTGTTTGACCTACGACACGGCCATCATCGGCGCCGGCATCAACGGCTGCGCGACGGCGCATTTTCTGACGCAGGGCGGCGAAAAGGTCGCCCTGATCGATCGCGAAGGGATCGCCGCGGGCGGGAGCGGGGCGGCGGGGGCGTTCATCTCCCCGAAGTTCTCCAAGAGCGGCCCGCTCAAGGAGCTGATGGAAGCGTCGTACCGCTTTTCGCTCGGCTTCTACCGGGAGCAGTTTCCTGAACTGATCCGTATCGCGCCCCTGATCCATTTCGCCAAGTTCGATGACGAAAACGAAAAGGTGAAAGCCTTCAAGGAGACGACCTCGCTGCCGATGCTCGAAAAGATGCCCGACGCGCCGCTGACGGCGGAGACGGAGGCGTTCGAGCACGTCGTGCTACGCGAGAGCGGCCTGGTGGATGCGCAGAAGGCCTGCGAACGGCTGGCGTCCGGGGCGGATTTCATCCGTGAAGAAGTTGATATTATTAAATATGACAACGGATTTTGGCAGATCGGGGAGGTGCGGGCGAAGCGGGTCGTCCTGGCGACCGGGGCGTACCGGCCGGTCGTTGCGATGCCGCAGATCGGCCTGCGCGCCGTCTGGGGGCACCGCATCGACATCCGCACCACGACGAAGGTGCCATGCCACCTGCACCAGTACGTCTCCGTCGCCTCGACCGACGCGGACGGCTGCGGCGCGATCGGGGCGACGCACGACGTGCACTACCACCCGCAGACCGCGACAACTCCTCAAGGGCAAAAAAGCCGGGGCGGGGGAACTCGCCTTTTACCCGGAACTGTACATGATCAACGGGACCGGGGGGTACGGGTTCGTCATGGGGCCGCTGCTCGCGCGCCAACTCGCATCATCTTTGCTGGAAGGGAAGGCTGTCCCCAAAGCGCTCGATCCGACCCGCTTCCTGTACCGCTGGGCCAAGCGCGGGGGAGGGAAAGCATGATCAGCGTCCTTATCATCGTCGCCGCCGTGCTGCTGCTGATCGGCATCGCTTCCTGGCTCGTCTGGCCCCGGCTCGTTTTTGCGCCGGTCTATTACGACAAGCGCGACGCCTTTCACGAACATCCGGAGCGTTACCGCCCGCTGCAGCCGGTGCGCGACGGGAACGTCGTGCTGGAGGGGATCGTCTTCGAGCCCGAAGCCCCGACATGCACCGTGCTCTATTTCGGCGGCAAAGAGCAGGACAGCGTCGCGCTGGTCGGTAAGCTCGGCGAGCGCTTTCCCTCCTGGCGCATCGTGGCTTTCAACTACCGCGGTTACGGCCGCAGCGGCGGGCAGCCGACGGAACAAACAGTGCTCGACGATGCGGTATTTTTGGCCGACTACGTCAAGGAGCGTTACGGCGAGATCGCGGTGATGGGCTACAGCCTCGGCGCCGCCGTCGCCGCGTTCGCCGCGTCGCGCACACCGGTCTCAAAGCTGGTGCTGGTCGCGCCCTTTTACGATATCCCCTCTCTGGCGCGGGAAAAGCTGCCGCTGCTGCCGAAATGGCTCGTGCGCTGCCGCTTCGAGACCGCGCGCTACCTCGGCGGGGTGAGCGCCCCGGTCTTGATCTTCGCCAGTACCGGCGACACCCTCGTGCCGATTAAACAGAGCCGCGCGCTCAAGGCGAAAGCGAATCATTTGGCTGAGTATAAAGAATACAGCGGGTACAATCATGCAGAAATTCTCGGCAGCGACGGGTTTGCTGCCGACGCTCGGGAGATATGCTGATGGCGAAGCATGCGATTGTATTACTTAATATGGGAGGGCCGAACGACCTCTATGAAGTGCAGACTTTCCTGCACAACATGTTCAACGATCCCAATATCCTGACGATGAAAAGCGGCCTGCTGCGCCGCTTCATCGCCAGCGTCATCACCTCCAACCGCACCAAGAGCGCGCAGGAGGTCTACAAACAGCTCGGCGGCCGTTCGCCGCTCGTCGGCATTACGAAAAAGCTCGTGGCGGCGCTCCAGGAGAAGGTCGGTGACGAAGTGGTCGTCGATTTCGCGATGCGCTACACCCCGCCGTTTGCCTCGGAATCGGTCGAGCGTCTCAAGGCGGCGGGGGTGACGCACGTCTACCTGATCCCGCTCTACCCTCAGTACTCGACGACGACGACGAAATCCTCCCTGGAGGACTACGAGGCGCAGATGCACCGACTCGGGATGAAGGCGCTGGTGACGGAGATCAAACACTTCTACACCAACGCGGCCTACAACGCCGTCATCGTCGAGCGGATCCGCGAAGCGATGGCGGGGGCCGACGCCGGAGAGTACGATCTCATCTTCTCCGCGCACGGCCTTCCGCAGAAGATCGTCGACAGCGGCGACCCGTACGAATACCACGTCAACGAGCACGTCAGTCTGCTGAAGAAGACGCTCGAATCTCAGGGCATCGACTTCGCGAAGGTGCACCTCGCCTACCAGTCGAAAGTCGGCCCGCTGAAGTGGCTCGAACCCTCGCTGGAACAGAAGCTCGAAGCGCTCGAAAACAAAAAGGTGCTGATCTTCCCCATCGCCTTTACGATCGACAACTCCGAGACGCTGTACGAACTCGACATCGAATACCGCGAAGTGGCCGATGAACTGGGCTTTGAGGATTACCGGGTCGCCGAATGCCCCAACGATCACCCCCTGTTCGTCGAGGCCCTGGCCGGACTGTACGCCAGAATGCAGTCGTAGCGCTGCGTCATTAACTTGACGGATCGCGTTTTTGTAAAGAGAAGGGGAAAGGGCGGTTTCTGTGTGCAGGCGCGCCGAAGCGTCTTCGCTCGGCGCAATTGTTTACAATGTGTTTTTAAACGACTCGATGGCCGCCAGCGCCTTGTGCAGCTCTTTTTCGAATTCGACGGCCATGGCATCATAGGATTCGACCTGGTTGATCAGGACCGCTTCTCGAAGCGTTTCCGCCGCCTCGGAGAGGCGGTCCGCTCCGATATTGGCCGCGACGCCTTTGATGTCGAGCATCAGCGCGACCAGTTTGGCGTCGTCGTCCGCCCGCAGGTAGGCCTTGACCAGTTCGTTGGCACTGCCGTATGTTTCGATAAACTCATCGAGAATCTCGGCATACATCTCTTTGTCACCGCCGCAGATCTCGAGCCCTTCCGCGGCATTGAGCGGCGTATCGGACTCATGCCCCTTGAGTTCGGGAAGTTCCTCTTCCTCGGCGTTTTCTTCATTCTGCTCGCCGGCAAGATCCAGGTATTGGTACATCACGGCGTACAGCTCTTCGATGCGCAGCGGTTTTGCGAGCTGCTCTTCCATCCCGGCGTCGCGCATTTTCCGGATGTCATCGCTGCCGACATCGCCGCTCAAAGCGACGACGACGGTAGCGTCGAAACGGGGGTTCTCCCGGATTTCGCGCGTCGCCTGGAATCCGTCCTTGATCGGCATGTGCGCATCCATCAGTACCATCTTGAAGTCGGGGTCGTCGTTGAGGATGTCGATCGCCTCCTGACCGTTGTTCGCGATGACGATGTCCATGCCGCTGCCTTCGAGAAGACGGGTGATGACCTTTTGATTGATCAGGTTGTCTTCGGCGATAAGGATGCGGTTGCCGGCGAACTCGGAAAGCTGCTCTTTCGTGACCGTACCCTGCTCGGCAGGTAGATCGCGCTTCTTCCGTGTTACGGCGCCGGCAGGTTTTTCAGCGGCCGCCGGCACCGCTTCGACTACCGCTTCGGGTTCCGGAGCCTCCTCGACGCTGTCAGGGGCGATCGCAACGGGCTCCTCTTCCGCGATTTCAGCGGGAATCGCTTCGGCAGGCATTTGCGTCTCGGCCACTTCGGGAACGGCTTCTTCAACGGGTTCGAGAGGCTCCGCTTCTTCTGCGGCGGCCTCGGGGACTTCCTCGTGTACGGCATGCGCTTGCGCCGCGGCTTCTTCCTCCGGCGTTTCATGCACAGCTTCAAACGTTTCCGAAGGGCGTTTCCGGCGTGCTACAAAGAGCAGGGCGGCCAGGAGGACGACGGCCCCGGCAATGGCGTAGAGCAGCAAGGAGGTGTCATCCTCAGTGCTTTGCGGCGTGACCGTTTCGCTGATGATTTCGGTTTCCGCTTCCGCATCGGGTGCCACGGTTTCGGTTTCGGTGACCGTGACGACTTCTTCAACCGGTTCCGTTGCCGGGCCGCTTTGTTCCTGCACGGCCTGTACCGTTTCCTCGACGACGGTGATTTCGCCTTCGGCCGGTTTCGTTTCGGCCGGCGCTTCCGTCGCGACGGGCGTCGCGTCGGGTGCGGCTTCAGAGGACCAGGGGGCTGCAGACGCTTTGCCGACGAGGTAGGCATCGGGAATAAGCTGTTTGACACTTTGCAGTACGACAGAGAGCTCTTTTTTGTCCTCGAAGTGCGTCAAAGCCACGCGGTAGAGCCCGGCGACCGGCTCGACGTCAAAACCGAAGCGTTTCGCTTCGAGGAGGGGAGAAATCGTCTGGTTCTGTTCGAGGTGGGTTCTGACTTCCGCAAGGCGCGATTGTGCCGCTTCGGGTGAGCTGAACGCCCCGACGGCGATCTCGTGGTTTAGGGCAGCCAAAGCCGATGTGAACATGAGGGACATGAAGATGAAAATCCAGTGGGGAAAACGCATTTACCGTTCCTTTTAGCGGTACTGCCGGCGTACCGGCAGATAGTGTGGCGTTTATTGTAGCGAGTTAATTTTGATTGGGAGCTTTGCCCTCAGGTCGACCGAAAGGGCGCAGGATCAAAATGAGCTTCGGAAGCAGCAGGAGGTCCGCCACGATGGCCATGAACATGACGAGCACCGTCAGCAGCCCGAACAGGATCGTCGGGATGAAAACCGAGAGCACGAGGATGACAAACCCGATCATGATCGCGGCGGAAGTGTAGCTCATCGCATAGCCGATGCTTTCGTGCGACCGGTGCATCGCCGCGAGGTAGTCGCCGTCTTTCTCCAGTTCGATCCGGAAACGGTGGATGTAGTGGATCGTATCGTCGACGGCAATCCCGATCCCGATGGCGGCGATGGTAATGGTCATCATGTCCAGGGGGATGTCCGACCAGCCCATGACGCCGAACACCGCGCCGACAGGGACCAGGTTCGCAATGATGGCGGCGACGGCGGTCGCGAACGAACGGAAAAGGGCCCAGAACATGATGAAGAGCAGTACGACCATGATGCCGAGCGTCGCGATCTGCGAATCGAAAAGGCTCTGGAGCATATTGTTGTAAAGCACCATCAGTCCCGAGAGGTGAAGGTGCTCTCCCGGGATGCCCACTTCGTTGATGAGGCCCTCCCTGATATGTTTCAGCAGGGCGGCCCGGCGCAGGTCGAGAATGATGTCGGCAAACTTCGGCGGCAATTCGTTATAGAGCAGGGCGAGTTCGAAGTTGTCGAGCGGCCGGCCGTCATTGATGGTGCGTCCGACTTCGAGCAGCGTTCCGAGTGAGAGCACCTTGCCGACATGATCGACGTGTTCGAGCCAGTGGTGGACCCGTCGGACGACATCCATCCGGTCGTCGGTGAACCAGTACTGCGCTTCACCGGCTTCGGCCTCGAACTCTTCGGCGAATTCGGCGAACTCGTCAAACCCGTCCGAAGCGGTGTCGGTCGTTTTCGCCGCGGGGGCGGGCGGGAGATCGATCGTGATGTCGAGCGGGGTCGTGCCGCCGAGCTGCCGGTCGATGACGGACATGCCCTGGTAGATCTCCGTTGAAGGTTTGAAGTAGTTGATAAAGCTGTTTTCGACCTTCAGCCGGCTGGCACCGGAAACGGAGTAGGCAATGAGCAGGGCAGCGCCGATCAGGACCAGCGTGCCGTGGCGTTCCGTGAAGTTCGCCAGGATTTTCGTAACGGCGAACTCCTTGTCAAACGTCGTTTTCGGCTGTTTGCGCTTCAGCAGAACATTGACGGCGGGGAAGAGCAGGTAGGTGACGATCAGCGAAACGGAGATGCCGATGCTCATCATCCATCCCAGGGCGATCACCGGTTTGATGCCTGAGAGCATGAGCGATGCGAAGCCGGCGATCGTGGTGACGATCGCAAAGAAGGTCGGTTTGGACATGGAGAGGGTGCTCTCGAGCACCAGTTCCCTTTCCGAAGCTTCCGGCTTGACGATTGCCAACTCCCGGTATCGTACGATCAGGTGGATGATAATGGAGATGGTGATGATCAGCTGCAAGGCGATGAAGTTGGAGGAGATTACGGTGATCTCGAACCCCAGCAGGCCGAGCAGACCGATCGTAATCCCGACCGAAACGGCTGAAATGAGTACCGGAAGCGCGACCCAGCGCTTCTGGCGGAACACGGTCCACAGGACCAGGAGCAGCAGAACCAAAACGGCGCTTCCGTACGTTCTCAGGTCCCGCTTGACAAAGGTGATCATGTCGTCGGCGATCATCGTCACGCCGCCGAGAAAGAGCTGCCCGGAAGCCTGGTTTGACTGCAGGACGTTGCGCACGGCGAGAATGAGGCGGTGGTCCCTTTCGCGCACGACGTCCCGGTAGGATTTGAATTCGTCATCGACCCAGCAGAACTCCAGCTGTTCCTCTTCGGTGATGGAGCCGTTTTTGTCCGCCGCCCTGAAGGCGTTCAGCCGGTCGAGGAGGGCGTAGTAGCGGTGGTCATAGGTCAGGTTGACCTGGAGCGCCGTCGTTTTGAGGTCGGGGCTGACCAGGTTCGAGGCGTAGAGCGGATTTGTCTTCAGCTCTTCGCGGGCCAGGGTCAGGTTCGCGTCGCCTTCCCCGATGGAGGGGATCTTCTTGAGCAGTTCTTTGACCGGTTTGGGAGGGCTCTGCAGGAGGGGGACATTGAGGATGGATGTGACCGATTCGACGCCTTCGATCTCGGCGAGCGCATCGCTGAGCTGTCGAATGTTCTCAAGCGTTTCCGGGGCCAGCAGGTCCCCGGTCGGGGTATAGGTGATTACGAGAAAGTCCGGACTGCGGTAGCGCTGGGCTACGAGGCGCGTGTAGGCGAGGTCCTTGTCGTTTTCAAGCAGAAGGGTCTCCGCGGAAGCATCAACGCTGAGCTTGGACACCTGGGTGCCCAGAAGCGCGGCCGCGATGAACACCATCGCGATGACGAGGCGCGGATAGCGGAAAAGGAATCCGGTATAAAAGCGTCTGAGCATTATGGCAGCGGTTCGCGCAGTTTCTGGAGCAGCTGCTCCATGGAGCCCTTCTCCAGTTCGGAGGAAAACTGGCTGCGGTAGCTCTGGATGATGCTGACGCCGAGGACGTCAACGTCGTAGATCAGCCAGCCGTGTTTTTTCGAATGGTAGTACTTGTAAAGCACCTCTTTCTTCTCACCTTTTTCAATAATGTAACTGTTGAGAAGAATGCGTTTATTGGCTTGCTTGGGCGCATCGAGGTGGATTTCCTCGTCTTTGTAAAGATCGATCTTGTTCATATACGAATCTTTGATCCGGCGCTCAAAGAGCCTGACGTACTCTTTGCGCTGCGCAGGCGTGGCGCTTGTCCAGCCCTCTTTGCCCAGGCTGAGTTTGGCCATCAGCGTAAAGTCGAAGTAGGGGTCCATCTCCTTCTCGATGGCGGCGTTTTGTTCCGCCTTGGTACGGTTCTGATCGTTCAGGATCTCAAGGACGATATCGACTTTTTCGCGCATGACGGGTCCGATTTCCTTTTCCTCCAGCGCCGACGCCGAGCACGGCAGCAGCAGCGCCAAAATGGTGACCAAATAGAACAGTTTTTTCATGGGTTACTCCGAAATCAGTTTGTTGCGGTTCTGCTCGTAGGCATCGCGCATCAGCGGGTAGAAATCCAGCGCTTCCCCGCGCAGCTGTTTATACTCTTTTTCGTACAGAGAGAACTTGTTGTACTTTTTGTACGTGACGAGTCCCCACCCCTGATAGGTGTTTTCGGCGATATTATACTCTCTTACTTCGACGTAATAGATGGGATTGACGTAAAAATCGAGTAAATCGCCGGAAAGATCGCGCAGGTTGGTGGGGCCGAAGAAGGGCAGTACGAGCGGGAAGCCGCCGCTGACGCCGTAATGGCCGAGGGTCTGTCCGAAGTCCTCGACGTGCGGCTCGACGCCGAGCCCCTCCCTGGCGGGATCGAACATCCCGGCGAACCCGAAGGTGGAATTGACGATAAAGCGTCCGGTTTCACTGAGCGCATGATCGAACTTGAGCTGCAGCAGGTTGTTGACAAGACTGACGGGGTAGTAGAGGTTGTTGAAGACATTGTTGACGGAAACACGGACGGGTTCGGGCAGAAGAAAATTGTACCCGGTAAAGACCGGGTCGAGCACGTAGTCGAACAGCGTATTGTTGAACCGCGTCATCCAGCGGTTGTAGCCTTCGAGCGGGTCGTAGACCGCTTCGACGGTCCCGGCATCGCCGAATTCCTCTTCGAAGCCGGCGTCTTCGAAGACATCGAACCCGTCGCCGTCCGTGGCGGAGAGCTGCGCCACGGGGCCGCTCACGGTCTTGTTCGCAGCGTTTTCCTCCGCTTCCGCCTGTACGGCCAATAGATAAGCACCGAATAAAATAGAGAATATTATCTTTTCCATAAAGTCCTAAGATTGTAACCAATTTGCCTTGAAAAACCCGCATCCTGGCGGGCAGCGCGTCTGCTATAATACGCGAAACTATAGCAGATTTTCGAAAGGAGGCAGGATGCGCATCGTCATTTTCGATATGGACGGGACCCTGATCGATTCGCAGTATGACATCACCTGTTCCGTCAACCATGTCCGGGCGGCGCATCACGGCCTGCCGCCCGTACCGAGCGCGTCCGTCGTCGAGTGGATCAACCGGCCGGTCCGCAACCTGCCGAAACTTTTTTACGGCACGGAAACCTATGAAGCGCGTGACCGTGAGCTTTTCGAGGTCCATTACTATGAACAGTGCATCAAGAACCCGGTGCTCTATCCCGGGATACGCGAAACGCTCGAAGTGCTGTACGGCCGCGGCGTCCGCCTTGCCGTTGCCACGAACGCGCCGAGCAAGTTCGCGGTCCGGATGATCCGTCACCTGGACGTCGCGCACTATTTCGAGCAGATCGTCGGACCGGACATCGCGGGGGCGTCAAAGCCCGACCCCGCAATGCTGCATATGATCCTTGAAGAAGCGGGATTCACGCCGGATGCTCACCGTGCCTGGATGATCGGCGACAACAGCAAAGACATTGACGCGGCACGCAGCGCAGGCATTACCGGCGTATTTTCCACCTGGGGATTCAGCGAGGAAGGAAGCGGTGATTTTGTCATCGAACATCCCCTTGCTCTTTTGGATATTATTTAATATGCACGCCCTTCTTTTTTTGTTTCTGATTTCGCTGCCTGTTGCCTATCTTTTGGTCTGCAATGATGGTACAATCATCAAAAGCGCGAACTTTGCGCACTGTGTTACGACTGTGGAAGACAAACATGAAGACGATTGAAGAAATACTGCATCCGGACGAGACGATCCTTGCCGGTGCAGAGATTTCGAAAACATTCTATAACGGCATATTGTCACTGTATGGGCTGGGATTTCTGCTGCTGTTTATCGGCTACGAGTATGAAATCGGAGTGATCGGCATCGTGCTGATCCTTCGTACGTTCTACATGCACCTGCAGGAGATTCGCGAAAAGCGCAGCTATCACTGCGTTCTGACTCCCAAGCGCCTGATCATCCACAAGGGATTCAAAAACCCTGAAATCATTCCCGTCAACCTCGAAGAGATCCGCACGATCTACATCAAGCCTTACAACGAACGCTTCAAAAAGTTCGTCGATGTTGGAACGCTGGAGGTTCTGACGACGTCGGGCGGACGGTACGTGATCCGCCATATCAAAGCGCCGTTTGACTACCACCGGGCGATTATCGGGGATGTCGTTGAGGCGACGAGCTACAAAAAGCGTCATAGAAGTTAGACGGCGGAGAGCTACTGCTCCTCTTTTTCGTCCGGAGTCGATTCGAGCTTCTTGAGGTAGTGGACCGGAAAGTCGAAGGCACGCTTGAGCAGGTTGAACGGCGTGACGATGATGTCCCTGGCAATCGAATTCTCGACCTTGGGGTCGTCGATCGGTCCGGAAATGTTGACGGTGGTCAGGACGGACTGGTCGTCACCGACGAGGATATACCCGACCAGCGGTATTTTTCGGATGTTTTCCGCCGCCTGTGTCTTGACGGTGAGCTCCATTTGGATTCTGTCCGCGTTGTAGTCGAGGATGCCCTGCCCGGAAAAATCGAGTTCTTTGCTGTCGACATCGATCCCTGAAATCGTCAGGTTCCCATCGCGGTAGGCCAGTTCGGCATAGGCGGAGTGGACCTTGATCCCGTCGGTCTCATAGGAGGGCAGAGAAAAGGTGACAAGGGCGGGGACCGTGTTGATAAAGGCGAAGAGGTTGTTCAGAAGCACATAGTCGTACACCGTCGTGTCCTTGATTCGGATCAGCCCCTTGAAATTATCCGCTTCCCCGATGGCATAAAAATCGAGATGGCCCTTTTTGAACTTCGAAAACTTGAAGAAATGCTCCATGAAATCATCATCGAGCCGGTTGCCGTAGAGGTAGAACTTCTCCCCCTTGACTTCCAGCATCGCTCCGCCGCTGCCTTTGGAGAGGTTTGAAACGATGTGGTCTTTTTCGTACTGGATGGTGATTCGGTCGGCTTTGGCCTTGCGTCCATCGGCAAAGACGATGGCCGTGTCATTGGCATCGATAAAGACCGGCATGTGCGATGTTGTGGCGTTTTCGTCCGCACCGAAATGGTGGTCGTTATAAAAACGGGTGAGCTCCGGCTGGCTGAACGCGACGCCGCTGGAACGTATCAGGACCGCGTCGTTAACATGGACATCGATGCGGTCGTTGATCGCAAGCTTCACGCTGGCGTTGGCGTCCATGCTCCCTTCGAACCGGTACACCGAGACCGGCTTGTTCTCAAAAGAGGTCAGGGCATAGGGGTAGTCGACGGCGCCGCTGAAACGGATGGGGTAGCCGCCGTGTTCGGACCAGGCCGTAAAGCCGCTTTGCGTCAGATTGTATTCATTGAGCAGCGGTGCCCGCTCTTTCAGGGCGTCCAATGAGAAAAACTGGAGCTTCCACCCGTCTCCTATCGTCGAATAGAGCAGGTTCAGCGACGGGACGATGATGTCAAATTCCTTCTCGATCGGGACGATATAGACGCTGAACCGGTCACGGGTCTGGAAAAGCTTGCCGAGGCTTTCGTCATCGAGGCGCAAACGCGAGACATTGAGTTCCGTTTCCATGGTGGCGGGATCGAACGTCCCTCCTTCGATGATTCCGAGCAGCTGCCGCTTGATTGTGACGGCCGTACGCGACAGATGTAGCAGCTCTTTTTCGCGGGTGACGGTGAACGGGGAAACGGTGACAGGCGTTCCATCTACCTTCCAGCGCGAAGCGGCAGTGCTTCTTATTGAGAGGTTCTCATCCGCGTTGATGTGGAAGTAGGTGTGTCCCTGTGCACTTTGAAGTGAGCCGGTCTGCAGGCGAATCAGGTCCATGGTCAGGGTTGCAGAAGGTGTGCCCAGGGAGACGATTCCTTTGAGGTAGGCTTCCGCCTTGCCGTCGTATGAGAGCAGCGTTTCGGGAAGCGACAGTTCAAGCTTTCCGAAATCGAACGGCGCCTCGAATGCGGAGACGCTGAGATTGTGCTCGTCGTACCGCCATTGCGACGCATCGAACCGCAGGAGGTCCTGTCTGGGATCGAGGGTGTAGTCAAACCGCAAAGGCGCGCTTGATTCCGTCAGAGCGATCGTATGGTCTCCGAGTGCCTGCCGTGCCCTGGTGACGTTGAAGTGCAGGGTGCCTTCATCGTCGGCAGGGTTGAAGATCCCGTTGACCGATGCGGTGACGTTCCCGTCGAACAGGGAGGCATCGAGCGAGCGGATGGCGATTTCCGAACCGTTGAGATCAAACGCCGTCGCGTTCAGATCGACGGGCAGGCCCGAAAAATCGACGGTGCCTTCGGGGATGCGGAAGCGGCCTTCGGCGTCAACCTTGCTGGTGTGAAGGTTGATCCCCAGTGTCAGGTTGACATCGGTCATCCCTTCGGTCTGGATAAAGGGAAGATCGATTCCGTACGATTGCGTCAGCCGGTGCAGCGGCGGCGTAAGCCGGGCAGCCGTGTCGAGGAAGAGGTCCAGTACCGGGTCGCTGCGGCTGAAATCGATGTCGAGCCATGTGGATCCTCCGCTCTGGCCGTAAAAGGTTGCCTCTTTGGGGATGATGTCGAGTTTTTTCTCCCTGAAAATTACGGCGACTTCCCTGGCGAAGGCCGGTTCGAACGCTTCGGGATCATTGGTGAACGTATACGCGGCATTATGAAACGTCAGGCTGGCGTACAGATTGTCGAACGCTTTGGAGGGGGTGCTGTACGGCAGGGTGGTACGCAGGGTATGCAGCATCAGTGGACCGCCCTGGGCGCGGTCGACGATCCACTGACGCGTCCCTTCGGAGAGGTTCAAAGGCAGTACGATCGGTGCAACGCTGTCAAACGGCCTGCTGGAATAGGCGTTGAAATGCAGGGCGTCCTGTGCCGCATGCACGCCCATCGAGAGGAAGATGCGGTTTGAGACATTCGCATCGCCGGTGAGGTAAAGGTCGCCGCTGTCGAGCTGTACCAGCCCTTCTGTATGAACGGTCGCATTGAAATCGGCGGCATACAGTTCCGCCCCGATGAGAAACGCTTCGGCGTCCTTGACCGGCTGAAGCGCGCAGGAGAGGGCATACCGTTTTGTGCGCAGCTCCAGGCGGCTTTCGCTGCGCGGGTCGTAGAAGAGCGAGCCGTTCAAATCACCGTTTGCCGCGATACGGTCGATGCGAAACGATCCGATCCAGAGGTCGTCCGCGTGCCGAAGGGCCTGTGTGATGCGGCGGTGCAGTGTCCGGAGGTCCACGGCCTCTTCTGCGGCATCGTTTTGCTGCAGGGAGAGCGTACCGATTTTTACGCTGAGCGCGTTATCCCACTTCAGGTATAATTGCTCGGCATAAATACTGCCCAGCTTCAGTTTTTTGATATGTATTCCGCTTGAAAGTGAAAGGTATAGAAGAGTGATGACGATCAGACAAAAAGCAATGGCGGAGACGATCGCGAAGTGGGTGTGTACTATCGCTCTGCTGATGGCGTTGTCGTTCATCTATTACCTGAATATGGGGCTCACGACATCAAAAGTGCTCTACATTCCCCAGGGATCAATCCGGAAAATTATAACACACCTCGAGCACACCAACACGGAGATCAGCCGGATGGATGCGTTTTTGCTCCGTTTTATCGGTCAGCCGCAGCATGGCTGGATCGACCTGCAGGGCACGGCGATGACGCACGGCGATTTCCTGTACCGTCTGAGCACGTCCAAAGCCGCCATGAAACCTGTGACGCTGGTGCCCGGCGAAACGACGCATGTCTTCTTTACGCAGCTGGCGCAGAGCCATGGGCTGGATCCGGCACGGCTGATGGCGGCATTCCGCGATCAAAGTCCCTACAAAGAGGGCGCTTTCGTGCCCGATACCTACCAGCTTCCGATCGGGATCACCGAAACAGAAGCGGTGGCGCTCCTGCTGCGCTATTCCGAAGCGAAACACCGCGCATGGTCGGAGAAGATTTTCGGACTCTACAATGAACGAAAATGGCTGCATTACATTACGATCGCATCCGTCATCCAGAAAGAGGCGGCGGATGCCGAGGAGATGCCCGTGGTCTCTTCCGTGATCGCCAACCGCCTGGCGAAAGGGATGAAACTCCAGATGGACGGGACGCTCAATTACGGCGCCTATTCGCATGAGCGGATTACCGCCCGCCGTATCCGTACCGATAAAAGTGCTTACAATACCTACCTTTATAAAGGGCTCCCGCCCGAACCGGTATGCAATGTGGGCTTTGACGCCATCAAAGCCGCAATATTCCCGGCGAAAACCGATTACCTCTATTTTACGAAGGGCGCCGACGGCAGGCATAAATTTACGCGTTACTATTCTACACACAAGCGCAACATTTTGCGTGTTACCAAGTGAAACATAGGCTTAAAATGTGGCACCAACCTATTTACATTTGGCTGCGAAGTACACTCAAAGTGATATGATGACCCTGTAAAAATCAACCGACCGCTTTTTTCAGGGTTTGTCGGTTTATTCCACACTTCGAGGATTATAGAATGTCTAAAATCATTTGGTCGAAAATTGACGAAGCTCCGGCTTTGGCTACGTACTCGTTCTTTCCGATTGCTTCCAAATTCTGCGCTGCCGGCGGTGTAGAGCTTGTACAGAGCGATATCTCACTTGCAGGTCGTGTTCTTGCGGCAATGGGAAAAGCTGATGATGAACTCGCCAAGCTTGGCGAAGAGGTTCTCCAGCCGGAAGGCAACATTATCAAGCTGCCAAACATTTCAGCGTCTGTCGGTCAGCTGAAAGATTGTATTGCTGAGCTTCAAGGTCAAGGTTACGATATCCCTAGTTACCCTGAAAACCCGGCAAATGATGAAGAAAAAGCTCTCCAGGCTAAATACAGTGCATGTCTGGGTTCAGCGGTTAACCCGGTCCTTCGCGAAGGGAACTCTGACCGTCGTGCGGCAAAAGCCGTTAAGAACTATGCACAGAAAAACCCGCATAGACTCAAGCCTTATGCTGAAAACTCAAAAGCCTATGTAGCGCACATGAACGGCAACGGCGACTTCTACGGTAACGAGAAGGCCGTGACAATGGACAAAGCTCAAAAAGTCACGATCGCGCTTAACGGCAACGCGCTGGCGACAATCGATGCCCTTGACGGTGAAGTCCTTGACGGTACGTTTATGTCTGTCAAAGCACTGCGTGCGTTCTACAAGCAAACCATCGAAGATGCTAAAGCAAAAGGGGTCATCTGGTCAGTACACCTCAAAGCAACGATGATGAAAATCTCTGACCCGATCATGTTCGGACACGGATTTGAAATCTTCTTCGAAGACGTATTCAAAAAATATGCAGATACGTTCGCAGAAGTTGGTGTCAACCCGAACCTCGGCATGTCCGATCTTGAGAAAAAGATTGCCGGTCATGCAAAAGAAGCTGAGATCAAAGCCGCATTCCAGGCCGTCGTCGAGGCGGACAGCCCGAAAATCGCAATGGTTGATTCCGACAAGGGCACCACAAACTTCAATGCGCCGAACGACATCATTATCGACGCTTCTATGCCGGTTGTTGTCCGTGAAGGCGGTAAACAGTGGGACAGAAACGGTGATG